>JAUHZM010000268.1 GCA_030426005.1 Gammaproteobacteria bacterium | reverse complement strand
TTGGATGATTTCAAGCCGTGTGGATTCAGTAATACCGATGCAACGGAGACATATCTATTGGATACGCCCGTCGCACCACGTGAGATTCTGCCTTCGGAGCGTGGCAAGATCGCGTATTTGGGAGTTTGTACTGGTTGCCATTCCTACAATGGGCGCCTGATTGGTCCGTCAATTCAGACCATTCAGGCTCTGTACTATGACAACCACGAAGGCTTGGCCGCGTATCTGGCGAATCCGGTCAAGAAGCGTCCGGATTATCCAGAGATGCCAACGCAGGCGTATTTGGGTGAAGAAACGCTGCTGGCAGTGGCCAAATATGTGTTAAGTCGAGAGAACTAGCTAGCTCGCATCGCTCGGAATGAATGTCAGCGCGACGCCGTTATTACAATAGCGGAGTCCCGTTGGCTGGGGGCCGTCATTGAATACGTGCCCTTGGTGTCCACCGCAGCGTGCACAATGATATTCGGTTCTTGGCAAGATTAATTTGAAATCACGCTTGGTGCCGACTCGGCCCTCAACCGTATCAAAGAAACTCGGCCAGCCAGTACCACTATCAAACTTCTGTGCCGAGGTGAAAAGCACCAAACCGCAACCGGCACAGGCGTATTCACCATCGCGTTTTTCGTCGTTTAACGGGCTGGTAAATGGACGTTCGGTGCCCTCTTTTCTGAGGACGTCAAAGGCGGCTGGCGAGAGTCGTTCCCGCCATTCTTGCTTGGAAAGTTCAAACGTCTCTATTTGACTGGGGTTCGGGTCTAAGTCTGGCATAGTCGGTTTTGGGCTATTTGGCCGGCGTTCTGGATTTGCGTCTTGCGCCGTTGCGCGCAGTAAACCTGCGGTGCCGCTGGCGCTTATCGCGGTAAGAAGGAGTATCGTTCGTCTATTCATATCGTAGCAGTTTAGCAATGGCGTGTGATAATTATGACCTGATGATGCTGCAAGAACTTACCGGGCTTATGCTATCCTGCCACCTCCTTGTATCTTGTGAAGAATTCTACCTTGGAAAAAACGCCACTGATGAACTTTTTAGCACCCAAATACTGGCCGACCTGGTTGGGCTTGCTGGTGCTGCGTGCCTTCAGTCTGTTGCCGCTGCCAGTGCTTGCGGTGATAGGGCAAACGATTGGGTTGATCTTCTACGTGCTTGGTGCGAGCCGTCGCCGCATTGCGTTCAAAAATATTCGGGTTAGTTTCCCAGAGAAAAGCGAGCGAGAGTGCCGCCTGATCAATCGCCGGCACTTTATGTTGATCGGTCAATCCGTATTTGCCACGCCAATGCATTGGTGGGCTTCCAAGCGACGTTTTAATAAGCTGATTACAATTTACGGACGGGAACATTACGACGTCGCACTAGCATCAGGGAACAACATCATTATTCTTGCTCCACACTTTATCAGCCTGGATGTTGCAGGCCTACGGCTAGCACAGGAGCGCCCGATGTTGACCATGTATCAATATGCCAAGAACGGTTTGATTGACGAGGTGGTAAAGCGCCGACGGTTACGTTTTGGTGGGGAATTAGTGGAGCGTAAAGCACCGTTGCGACAATTGATACGCGCTATTCGCAAAGGGAACCCGTTCTATTATTTACCTGATCAGGATGCTGGGCGAAAAGGTATTTTTGTGCCCTTCTTTCATACGCAAGCTTCAACCTTCCCGATGTTAGGAAAGTTTGCTGAGATGACGAACGCGCTGGTTGTGCCATGTCGTACACGCATAAAACCATGGGGCATGGGTTATGAAGTCACCCTGGGTAAGCCATTGGAGAATTTTCCGACTGGCGATGATGTGGCGGACACAACACGCATGAATCATGAAGTGGCGGAATTGATTCGTCCGCATCCAGAGCAGTACTTCTGGGTGCACAAGCGCTTTAAAACCCGCCCCCCTGAAGAAGCTGCTCAGGGTTTAAAATTTTATCAATAGTCATTTATTTTTAGATTAGCTTGCGTTACTGTCAGAGACAGAACAACGATGGGGATGCGATGGACTAAGGAACACGCGAGCCCTTCGCCCAGTGGTAGTCTTTAGCTGGCAGAAAATTTCACAATACACCACTTAACCTAATTGGAGAAAATTGATGAGCAAGCGTGACGAATTAATCGCGAAATATGCAAGCGACCTGGAAACCAAATGTGACACGAAGCCCGATATGAAACTGCTGACGGCAGTCACCATTGGGTGCGGTCCTTCGATCTATAATGCAGACGCATGTACGGTATCGGCGAGTGATCCAAAAGAATTGCAACGCGTTAAAAAGAATTTTCTCATCAAAAAGCTTGGACTTGCTGACTCGCCAAAACTGGATGAAGGCATTCAAGCTGTACTCGAGATCTACGGCAGATCAAATCGCAACAAGTATCGTGCTGTGGTGTATTACTTGTTGGTCAAGCACTTCCGTAAAGCGTCGGTTTACAAATAAATAGGGACGCCTATTTAAACAACGCTAAATAACAAGGCCGCTCTTCTCGCGGCCTTGTTTGTTTTTACGTGTGGTATTTTCTATTAGTCGCGCCAGAATGTGGTTGTAAACAGTACCAGCAATGTAAACAGTTCAAGGCGACCCAGTAACATGGCGAAGGACAGAATCCATTTGGCGGCATCATTGATGTCGGCGTAATGCAGTGCCACACCACCCAGTCCGGGACCTAAATTATTTAAACACGCGGCGGCGGCTGAAAACGCGGTGATCCAATCGAGACCGACCGCGCTGAGTGCAAAACCGGTCAAAGTGAAACACAGGATGTACATCGAGAAAAAGGCGGTCACCGTATTGATGATTTTGTCACTGATAACCTGATTGCCTGATTTGATCGACAGTACGGCGTTTGGATGTATGAGTCGCACGATTTCTTTGCGCCCCTGTTTGTACATCATTTGAATCCGCATGACCTTGATGCCGCCAGCTGTCGAGCCAGCGCAGCCCCCCATAAAGCTTAATAAAATAAGCATGATCGGCAACGCGCCTGGCCACCAAGCGAACCCGCTCGATGTGAATCCAGTGGTGGTGAGGATAGACACCAGATGAAATAAGCCCTGACGCACGGCAGTCCCATTATCTGGGTAAATGTTTTGCAACATCAGAGCACCACAGATCACCAGTGATGCTAGTAAGATAACGATCAGAAAAAAGCGGTATTCACTGTCATGCCGATACGGTTTGAATGTGCGGTCACGCCAGGCTAAAAAGTGTAAGGAAAAGTTGGCCGATGCCAGCAGCATAAAGAAGATCGCAATCGACTCGATAACCGCACTATCGAAATACCCGATACTGGCATCGTGCGTTGAAAAACCACCAATTGCCACCGTGGAAAATGCATGGCAGATGGCATCAAATAGCGACATGCCGCCGACCCAATATGCGGCCATGCACATCATGGTCAAACCGAGATAGATGTACCACAGGGCCTTTGCACTCTCGGTGATACGTGGCGTCAATTTGCTGTCTTTCATCGGTCCAGGCGTTTCAGCGCGATAAAGCTGCATACCACCAATGCCCAGCATTGGCATAATCGCGACCGCCAAGACAACAATACCCATACCACCAAGCCACTGCAGTTGTTGGCGATAATACAAGGTCGACTCAGGCAGCGAATCAAGATTGATTAGGATCGTGCCACCCGTGGTAGTTAAACCCGACATTGACTCGAAAAATGCGTCGGTAATCGATAGAGAATAATGTTCTGAGGTTAGAAACGGGAGTGACCCGAAAGTCGCCAGTACCGTCCAAAACAATACCACGACCAAGAACCCGTCGCGGTAGCGCAGATCGCGGCGTAGTTTTCGTAAAGGAGCCCAGAGTAGCAAGCCGGTTACTAGTGTGACGAAGAAAGACAGAATAAATGGGTAACTGTTACCGTCGTTATAAATCAACGACACTGCTAAGGGTGTTAATTGCGTGACGCTGAAGATGATCAGCAAAACCCCCAGAATTTTAAATACGGTTTGAAAGTGCATGGGACTACAGGAACGTGACGCCGACCTGGAACAAGGCTTCTACATCGCTAATGCAGGATTTGTTGTCCATAAAAATGATCACGTGGTCTTCGGGCTCTATGCGTGTATCAACGTTTGGAATAATAACTTCGCCAGATCGAACGATGGCACCGACACCAGTACCCGCAGGAAACGGGATTTCTCGCACGCCCTTGCCGATTACCTTCGAAGAATTAGCATCGCCGTGTGCAATGGCTTCGATGGCTTCGGCTTTGCCGCGTCGTAGTGAGTGTACCGCCACCACATCTCCACGACGAATATGCGCGAGTACGCTCCCGATGGTGGCTACCCGTGGCGAGATAATTACATTGATA
>JAUHZM010000267.1 GCA_030426005.1 Gammaproteobacteria bacterium | reverse complement strand
AGCTATCTTCCTGACTTTGCGCACAATGGTTTGAAGCTGGCAAAAATACAGACCGAAAAATGGTGCGTGTTTCAGGTGTCTGGCTTGCAGCTCAGGGCGCATGATTGGGCCCAGCTGGCTGAAAAACGGGGAAGGGCATTGCGAATAACTGGCTTTGCGTGGTGGCCGCTTAAAATCATTGGTCTTGTGGTACCTAAGCTCACAGCAGTCTACAAGATGCGCTATCTGTGGCAGCACGATATCACGCTGGATGAGCGCTCGGCGCGGTCGGTCTTGGGAAGTGACTATCGGTCGACGCCAACTGCAGAGATTTTTGACCAGCTGATTGAAGGGCTCGCTAGCTAGGGTGACCTGTAAGGTGGTAACGTCAGTGTTATCGCGTTATTTAGAACACTTATCATGATTATCACGGTTTTTCGCAATAGGCTGAATCCAGACAATACTGAGCAATATTATGACTGGGCAGGGCGTATGAGCGAACTTGCCAAGACGATGCCCGGTTATATCAGCCACAAATCATTCGAAGCCGTCGATGGAGAGCGGGTGACGATTGTAGAGTTTGCGGATCTGGCCTCCACTCGCGCTTGGGGCGCCCACCCTGAGCACCAAAAGGCGATGGCGCTGGGTAAACAGAAGTTTTATTTGGAGTATTCGATTCAGGTGTGCCAAACGCTATGAGTCAGCGCTCGCCCGCCGGTTTGGCGAGCGATAAATTAGCAGCATAGGCGTATTTTGCTGCTGACTTTGGTTGATCGCGGTCAATCTAAGTGGATAGATCACTCGCTGGGGCGTAGGAGCCATCCTCTCGATGGATTTCTGTGCCTGTGACCGGCGGGTTAAAGCAGCATGCCATCTCTAACTCAGAGTGTGCGCTGAGGCGGTGCCGGTCGTGCTGATCTAGCGCATACATTACGCCCGGGCGAATCGGGTATACCTTGTTTGTTTTCAAGTCTTCGATTGTGCCTTCGCCGCGAATACAGTAGACGCTCTCAAAGTGATGTTTGTACTCGAAAACGTGCTCGGAGCCTGCCTCTAATACCGTGATGTGAAAACTAAACCCCATCCCGTCTGATGCCAGAAGCAGTCGAGTTGAGTGCCATCTCTCGTTGAACACTTGCTTTTCGGTGCCATGCAGTTGCGTGGTGTCGCGAACAATCACTATGCAGCTCCCTTTTTCTGCTCGGTGGTACAACACTCAAGCGATTGCTTCAGTATATCTAGTCCTTTTTGCAGTACTTCGATTGGGGTGGTCAGTGGTGCAAGAATTTTCAGTACTTGGTCTTGTGGGCCTGAGGTCTCTATGATGAGGCCGCGCTTAAATGCTTCGACGCTGACGGCTTTTGCCAGCTCGCCATCGACCACATCAATTCCCTGCATTAGACCGCGGCCTTTGACTTGGGCGCCTGTAAGCGATCGTTGCATATCATTGAGTCGCTGACGTATGTACTTTTCTGATCTTGTAAGGTGGGCTTTGAAAACGTCATCTGCCCAAAAAACTTCCAGCGCCACCTTTGCGGTAACGAAGGCTAGATTGTTGCCGCGGAAAGTTCCGTTATGTTCGCCCGGTGATAGAACGTCGTACTCGGGCTTGATTAAAACCATCCCCATGGGCAAACCGTAGCCAGACAAGGATTTGGCTAGGGTGATGATGTCTGGCATCACGCCGAGTTCATCAAAAGAGAAAAATTTCCCGCTTCTGCCGCAGCCTGCTTGGACGTCATCGACGATCAAGAGTGCGCCGACGTCTTTGGCGAGCCCAGCCAAGGCTTGGAGCCACTCTTTGTTAACGTGATTGAGACCGCCTTCGCCTTGAATGGTTTCGATGAGAAATGCCGCAGGTGCCTCAATACCGCTGGAGGGGTCGGTGATCAATTTCTCGATCAATTCGACTTCGGTGTTGTTGATGTAGCCCTGATAAGGCATGCGCACCACGTCGGACAGTGCCGTTCCGGCACCACCTCTGTGGTGTTGGTTGCCAGTTGCGGCCAGTGCGCCGAGAGAGCATCCATGAAATCCGTTAGTAAAGCTAATTATTGTTTCACGGCCTGTGGCTTTGCGTGCTTGCTTCATTGCAGCCTCGACGGCGTTTGTGCCGGTCGGGCCTACCATCATGAGTTTGTGTGGCATGGATCTGGGTTTGAGGATAATGCGCTCAAACGTCTTTAGAAACTCGGCTTTGGCGTCGGTGTAAAAATCCAAGGCCATTGTCAGTCCATTGCCAGAAATATGATCGAGTAAGGCTCGCTGCATGGCTGGATTGTTATGGCCGTAATTGAGTGAGCCACATCCGGCTAAAAAGTCGATGTATTCGCGACCGCCATCGTCACGAATGATACTGCCCTTGGCATGGGTGAAAGTCCGGTTAAACGTTCTGCAGTAGCTTCTGACGTCTGACTCTCGCTGTTGAAAAATGCTGTCTATTTTTGAAGTCATCCTGATTTCCTTAGGCTTAGTGAGTTGCTGGTGAAAGCGGGTTTAGACGAATTGTGACCAGTGTTTCAGACGGGTGTTTGCCGTCGAAATGCTGGTTTTTGCAGAGAAAAGAAGACGTTGTCAGCTCGCTGTTTGTGCGTTCGCAAAATTGACGGAAGCATCCCCAAGAAGCCTGATTGCTCTCGGTGATCGTTGTCTGGATTGCGTGGATGTCACTGTGCTCCTCTCGACACACGAGTTCGCTCAACATTTGTGCGGCGAGCCCGCAGCCTCGCGCTTGGGGCGCAACGGCCACTTGCCAGACAAAGAGGCAGCTTGGTTCTTCCGGCTTTCGGTAGGCGGATACCCATCCGACGACTTGTCCGTCGCGCTCGCTGATCACGCAGGTGTCTTTGAAGTGACCTGTTTGCAGCAGGTTGCAGTACATCGAATTCGTGTCGAGCGGTTGGCAGTTGTTGATCAGTGACCACACCTTGGAACCATCGGTTTGTCGTGGTTTTCGCATGGTGAACTGACTCTGTTTACTAATTTTGCTTGGAATACCCATAACGTTAAATGTAGTTAGATAAGCTAACTATTATAGGGTTTTGAATTCGAATTTCAAATCCATGACTTGACAGTGTCTAGGTCGATTGGGTCAAATCCGAGCATGAGAGAAGTCGAGACAAAGCTTGATCAGAGCCTTATTGCGCTGAGACGAATATTGCGAGCAACTGAGCTCTACACCAAGCGTTTAGCCGTTACTACTAACCTAACCAATGCCCAGTTTCGTGTGCTGCAATTGGTTGGGCAGACTGCGCCAACGACTCCGAAGGCTGTGGCGGATCGGATGGGTGTGACCAAAGCGACAATGACCAATTTGATTAACAAACTTCAGAGCAAGGGGCTGTTACATAAGGTCAAGTCAACGTCCGACGGTCGTCAGATGGAGGTGACACTGACAGATGAGGGGCGTGAGACGCTGGAGAGTTCGCCAGATCCTCTGCAGCAGCGGTACGTAGAGCAATTTCATGCATTGAGCGATTGGGAGCAATCACAGTTGCTGGCGTCCCTCGAGCGCGTCGCCTCGATGTTGGATGCTGATGAAATTGATGCTGCACCAGTATTGAGTGCGGGCAGCCTTCATTCGGGGTGATCCGCAGGTGAGTTTTTATTGAGGCTTGCGTCCTATGCGCTCAAGCCTCAGTAGCCATCCACTTTTGATTCACATGGCGTGGATCAAAAGTGGATGGCACTGCGCTGTGTTCGGTGGGGCTTAGCGAATTTCGATACCACCTTTCGTTCGCACGGCTTTTTCCTCGACAAAGGTCGCCGAATATGACTCACCCAAATAATCGGCCATCAAATCGACTGCGTCGACCAAAACATCACCGGCTTCGAGCAAGGTTTTAAAATCGAGTACCACCTGTGCTGATTGTTCAACGTCGGCAGCCGGTTGAAGGCTCAGATCAAAGGTCACTTCGCGATTGGTGTTTTCGACGGCTCGAACGACGGCCACTAGGTTTTGCGTGGTGGCTGGCGTGGTGAAGCTAATCGCTGGATTCAGATCATCATCATCTCGATCATCATTGTAGTGAATCATTTCTGCGCGATCGCGGTCGACAAGCGAGAGCTCGAGGTCGTCGCTGGCAGTTGCCTCCAGTGTGTAACGAGTGTTGGGTGCTAAATCTGCTAGCGATATTTGAGCGGCTTGTCTACCGTCTGTGACCGTCAACACCGAGCCTGTAGGGTCGTTCATAAACAGCTCACCTTGGAAGAGGCTCTCAGCAAGCGTTTGTGGGGGGCCGAAGGCGATAGGCTCAGATGTTGAGCTACTCGTGCTCAGGGCTACTTGGTATTCGTAGTCGCCCGGGGTGGTTGTGTCGGTGCTGACATCGATGAT
>JAUHZM010000266.1 GCA_030426005.1 Gammaproteobacteria bacterium | reverse complement strand
TCCCCCTCAACAGGGTGGCAATCATTCATCTAGGCCATGAATCACTCCATGGCTCAAGCGACCTACCCGTTCCCAACGCGGGCCGCGCCAATGGGAACCTATTTGGTCTTGCTCCGAGTGAGGTTTACCGTGCCACGAACCGTTACCGGACGCGCGGTGCGCTCTTACCGCACCCTTTCACCCTTACCTGTGCCAATCCTAGAACTGGCCATCGGCGGTATACTCTCTGCTGCACTGGCTGTAGGCTTGCGCCGCCCAGACGTTATCTGGCACCCTGCCCTATGGAGCCCGGACTTTCCTCCCCCTGAAAACAGGCGGCGACTGTCCGGCTAACTTCGCGCGAAGTCTACTCAAACCGCGCGGTTTTGGCAAAAAAATCGCGCCAAATTACATCAAAACTGGAAAACCATCACCCCTGCCGCAAGGCTTGCATAGCGGATGGTAAATCACTAAAGCCATGCTGCGAGACGCGCTCGGCCAAACCGTGAACGATCTCACGAATCATGGCTGGGCCCTGATAGATGAATTGAGTATAAATTTGCAGATAATCCGCACCAGCTAATAGCTTCTCCCACGCATCGTCCGCCGTTTTGATGCCACCCACCCCGATCAACTGCACTTTACCGTTTAATAATGGATAGAACCGTCGAATACACTCCGTGGCCATGGACTTCACCGGCGCACCACTTAAGCCCCCGGCTTCATTTGCATGCACACTGCGCAGACTATCAGGCCTGGAAACGGTAGTATTGGTTGCGATTACCGCATCAAATTGGTGCGACACGACCAGTTCCGCGATGGTTTCAATCTCATCACCACTCAAATCCGGGGCAACCTTGAGTGCAATCGGAACCCGCCGCTTGTGAACCTTTTCACACTTACTACGCGCCGCCATCAGGTGACCCAGCAGCTCATCGAGAAACGCTTCGTTTTGCAGATCGCGCAGTGATTTGGTGTTTGGCGAGGAAATATTGACGGTGATGTAATCCGCGCTGGCGTAGACACGTTGCATTGCGTTCACATAATCGAAATGCGCATCGGCAATCGCAGTGGTCGCATTTTTACCAATATTGATCCCAGCCACGGCTGCGTTATCAGGACGCACTAAATTCTGCAAAAACTCGTCAACACCACCACTATTAAAGCCCATTCGATTAATGATCGCCTCATCTTCCGGCAAGCGAAACATCCTGGGTTTTTCATTGCCGGGCTGCGGTTTGGGCGTCACCGTCCCCATCTCGACCCCACTAAACCCAAGCGCCGACAACGCTGGAAGCGCCCGCGCCGATTTATCCAAACCGGCTGCCAGACCAAAGGGATGCGCAAAATCAAGCCCCATACACTGTACTGGCAAGGAAGGCACCTTCGCGCCAAAACAGGTATGCAATTGTCGCGTCATCCAGGGCGAGCGTGAAACCATCGCCAACTGAGACAGCGTCAGGTCGTGAGCACGCTCTGGATCGAGCTGGAATAAGATCGGGCGAACAAAAGAATACATAACACGAAAATGCCGTTGGTAAATTCGGCGCTATGATACCAGAGTCCGCGCGTAACAGGACTTCTTAGACTGAATCACTGTTCTGCAACCGCCATGCCGCAGCATACGCACCATGCTTTGACAACAACTCATCGTGAGTACCCGTTTCAACGATCTGCCCTTGATGCAAAACGATGATTTGATCTGCGTCCACGATGGTGGAAAGACGATGCGCGATCACCAAGCTGGTGTAACTGCCGCGTACGCGACGCATCGCCGCCAGAATCCGCTGCTCTGACTGACTATCGAGCGAGGACGTTGCTTCATCAAACACCATAATCTGCGGCTGTTTTAAAATAGCGCGCGCGATGGCCACACGTTGTTTCTCGCCGCCGGACAATTTCAGCCCGCGCTCGCCGACCTGCGTGTGTTCACCGTCGGGTAGTTGAGCGATAAACTCGTCTAGGTACGCCATACGAATCGCTTCCCAAACCTGCTCGCGACTGGCATTCACATTGCCGTAGTGAATATTGTCGTAAATGCTGGCATTAAACAGAACTGTATCCTGCGGCACCACACTGATTGCGCGCCGCAGACTGTCTTGCGTAACCGCTGAAATATCCTGTCCATCAATCAGAATCTGGCCTGCATTCAAGTCATAAAATCGAAACAATAGCTTCATGATGGTTGATTTACCGGAACCACTCCCCCCAACAATTGCCACTTTTTGGCGGTCCGGCACGGTGAAACTGATG
Organism: Gammaproteobacteria bacterium; assembly: GCA_030426005.1. Lineage (GTDB taxonomy): Bacteria > Pseudomonadota > Gammaproteobacteria > Arenicellales > Arenicellaceae > Arenicella. The sequence goes on along the minus strand of JAUHZM010000266.1, from coordinate 2,137 downwards.
CCCTTTAGAATTGGGCGATCTGCGTGATAATGAAATTCAACATCGGTGAACCGCACCTCGCCTTGATCGACCTGCAAGTCCGGGGCATCGGTGGCGTCCTGGACTGAAGAATCCACACGCAGCAAGGCGAACATGGCATCAATATTCGCCATCGCCCCCTTCATCTCACGATAAACGAAGCCGAGAAAATTCAAGGGCACAAAAATTTGCATCATCAAGGCATTAATCAGCACAAAATCCCCGATGCTCATCGCCCCGGTACTGACGCGATACGCAGCAAGCACCATCGCGGCCGTGGCGGCACAGGCAATAATTAATGACTGCCCACCATTCAATCCAAACAAGGTAAGCCGATTACGACACCGCGCCTGCTCCCATTCCGCCAGATTATCGTCATACCGTGCCGCTTCAAACGCCTCATTGTTGAAGTACTTAACGGTCTCGAAATTCAAAAGGCTGTCAACCGCACGCGTACTGGACTGACTCTCTGCTTGATTCATCGCACGTACCGTCGCCGTGCGCCACTCAGTCGCAACGACCGAAAAGCCCACATAGGCAGCAACCGAAACCAGCACGATGACGGCGAACCAGATACTGTAGTTCCAGAACAGCAATACAGCGATCATGCCGATCTCGATGAATGTCGGCACAATATTGAACACCATAAAGCGCATCAGAAAACTGATGCCCGCCACCCCACGCTCAATGTCTCGGGACACACCGCCAGTACGCCGATTAAGATGGTAGGCCAAATCGAGCGAGTGCAAATGCTGAAAAACTCGGTGACCGATGCGCCGCATCGCTCGCTCGGTGACACGACCAAACAAGGTATCGCGCAGCTCGCCAAACAATACATTTGCGAAACGCACCACGCCATAGGCCAACAATAGTGCCAACGGCACAATCACAATCGCGTTGTCGGCATTCAATTGATCGACAATATGCTTGAGGATAAACGGCAATCCAACACTCGCCAATTTAGCTGCGATCAAGCACAGCAGCGCCAGCACGATACGACCACGAAACTCGAGCAAATACGGAATCAGCTTCTTTAGGCTGCGCCAATCGACGGGCTTATCCACGGCGGAATGTTGACGCATACCCCGCATATTTAGTGCTCCGTAGGGCGTAACTCACCCGCTTGCAATGCAGCCACCAGATCGCGCAGCAAGTGCAATCGATACTGGTACGGCATCGGGCGATTAAAGATAAACACGAAACGCAGCGGTTGTTGCTCTAATTCAATATAACCGGCAAAACTATGCACTCCATCCAGCGTGCCGGTTTTTGCGTAAACACGCACATCGTCGCGATCCGTTAGATAAGGCTTTAACAATTGTCGATACCTCTGTAATTGCCCCAAAACCTGTGCTAGCTGACGTGCCGAAAAACGATTCTCCCGAGTCAAACCAGCGCCATCGCGCATCACAAAATCAGACCAAGCAAACTCTGTTTTCAGGCCCGACGTTGCTACAGCTACCGCCGTATCAAAACCCACGCTGTTAGAACCAGGTGTCTCAGCCAATTTAAGAAACACATGATTGGCAATCAGGTTATTCGAGTACTCAAGCGCGCCGCGTAAGGTGTCGGCTAGGTTACGCGAATTAGAGTGCCTATAGATCGCCTTGAGTCCGTTTGGCACCCGTTGATCAACAAAAATTTGTGGCGATGCCCAACCAGCCTTGGCCGCCAATAATTCAGCGAAGTAGCGCTGCGCATTTTGTGCCGTCACTAAATTAACTCGACTGACTTTGGTGCCGACTTTGGCACCGAATGTACGCGCCAGCGGGGTCAATGGCGTTTGCGTCTCGGCGCTCACCACCTCCTGACCTCGGCGCTGCAACATCACCGTATTGAAGTTGGCACTCAGTGCGGCGAGCGGCGCATTGTAGGGGTCGTCGACGCGACTGCGCCCTGGTACTGCCGTAATGTCAAAGTAGTGGCTGTCTGTACGAATCGTGGTTACGTTGGTGACCCCGGATGCCTGCAGCTGCTTGGCAATAAGCTCGATTTCCTCGGAAATCAGATATGGGTCGCCAAAACCCTGTATCCACAGGGTGCGATCCTGATAGTAAAACACGGTTTGGAATCGGTGATCAGCGCCCCACTTTTCCAGCGCCAGGTACGCCGTGACCAA
>JAUHZM010000265.1 GCA_030426005.1 Gammaproteobacteria bacterium | reverse complement strand
GTCTGTTGACTATTCTCAGGCCGATAAGTGAGCTCTTCCAGAGAGAAGCCATAAAACCGTAATAGCCAGTCTGCCTGATACAAACGATGTTCGCGCATCAACGGCGGCGGTTTTAGCGGCAGTTGTGAAGAAGCATCAGGTATTGGACTGAAGGCAGAGTAGTAAACGCGCTTCAAGCGGTAGCTTTTGTACAAACCATTGGCCCGATGCAATATGGTGGCGTCATCGGCCGCATCGGCACCAACAATCATTTGTGTGCTCTGCCCCGACGGAGAAAATTTGGGTAAGGTAAGCTTCCGATTACCCTGTTTGCGTGCCTCTTGTTTCGATTCCTTATACTCGCGAATCCCCTGCTCAAGGTTTTGCATCGACCGATCGATAGAACGCGCATTTTTTTCAGGTGCCAGCGCGTTCAGAGATTTTTCGCTCGGTAACTCCACGTTGATACTTAGTCGATCCGCGTATAGGCCTGCTTCGGCCAACAACTCCGGCGACGCTTCAGGGATGGTCTTTAAATGAATATACCCTGCAAACCGATGTTCCAGCCGTAATTTACGCGCCACCGCCACCACTTGTTCCATTGTGTAATCAGCACTGCGAATGATGCCAGAACTCAGAAACAGACCTTCTATGTAGTTTCGTTTGTAGAACTCCATAGTGAGTGCGACCACTTCGTCGACACTAAACCGGGCACGCGCCACGTTGCTCGAAGTACGATTCACGCAATAAGCGCATTCATACAAACAGAAGTTAGTCAGCAGTATCTTTAGTAACGAAATACACCGGCCATCCGGCGCATAGCTGTGACAAATTCCCATACCGCCTGTGGTCGAGCCAATTCCTCCTGTGCTCGAAGAATCGCGCCGCTCGGCGCCCGAGCTCGCGCAGGACGCATCGTATTTTGCGGCATCCGCCAAAATGGCTAGCTTTTTTAGCATTACATCTGAATCAATCATGCTTTTGATTATTGCACAGTTTTCAAAAAGACGAAATACACGTGGCAGCCGGTCCTGGTTTATCCGACAAATATCGAATTCAACCTCAGATTCTGGGTCTTTATCACATCGGCCCGCATAAACCGATAATCTGGGTAGACTGATCGCATCAAATGACAATACTCAAGGATTACGATATGCACTCAAAACTCAAACGATTACTTTGCTCAGGTCTGATGGTCACGGCGACCACCACACACGCATCAGACCCAGAACTACAGAATCAACTTCAGAGCATGTTAGACGCAGATCGGAGCGGTGTTTGTATGGCGGTCGCCACCATCGACCAAGGAGTAAAACGTGCAATTGCCTGTGCTGACCCGACACAGGTAAACAAACGGAAACTGAATTTCGACACGGCATTTGAAATAGGCTCGATATCTAAGACCATGACCGCTGCCGTGACCGCTGGCTTGATTCGAGATACGGACTTAACCTTGGATACGCCGATTTCCCAGCTATTGCCAGCTGGTACACAAGTACCTAGCTTTGACAGTCAGCCAATTCGAATTCGACACTTGCTCACTCACACTAGCGGCCTACCGCCGCTTCCGAGTCGCATGAAGGCAAGCTCATTGACCGACCCGTACCGCAACCTGAGCAGTCGTGCATTATTAGCGTCCCTCGCCGACGTCAATCTGGTTAAGGCACCTGGCGAGTCCTTTCAATACTCGAATTTTGCCATGATGTTGTTGTCGTATGCACTCGCGCACCATAGTGGCCGCGAATTTGATGCATTGTTATCTGACTACGTATTGAAGCCCCTCAACATGCAGCACAGTTTCACCAGCACCAAACCAAAAGGCGTTCAATTGGCACAGGGTCATTCACCCTTAGCTAAACCAGTGAGTGATTGGTCGTTTAAACAAGGCTTGCACGGTGCTGGTGGTGTGCGTACCTCCCTTAACGATATGGTGCGCTATGCACTGGCGCACCTGAGCACTGAGGATGACGAGACCACCATGTTGCTGCGCAAGACACACTCGGAACTGAGCCAGGTAGGCGGTCAACGCGTGGCATACAATTGGATGATCAATAATATCCACGGCACTGATTTACTAGCGCATGAAGGCGGCACGGGAGGCTTCTCTGCGTTAATTGCACTCGATACCCATCGCCAACGCGGTATCGTAATTCTAGCCGACACGGCACTGACCAGCCTTGGAGGATTGTCTGACTACGCGATGGCGCTAATGGACAAAACCGCGCCAGTACCACAACCACGTCTCGAGCAGCCAGCCTCCGCCGAGCTGCTAGCGAAACTCGCGGGCGAGTACGACCTGACCGGCACTGGCTTACGGATGCGATTATGGGAGGCGGATGGTGCACTGAAGGCACAAGCCACCGGACAAGGCGCGTTTACATTCAAATACGACAGCCGTGGCGATTTTTATCCAACCAGTTTTGATGCGCTGTTACGCCCCACCGAAACACCACAGGGAATGAGCTTTCAATGGCATCAGGGTGGCGGCATTAGTCTGGCCCAACGCGTCGGTGCTGAACCGGTTGAGATAACGCTGTCAGCAGAAACCCTGTCCGAGTATGTGGGCACTTATCCGTTAATGCCTGGCTTCTCACTGACCGTCTCCGTCACCGAGGATAAGCTCGCGATACAAGGCACTGGACAGGCCGCACTAACGGTAAAGGCAATTGCCAAAGATGAATTCTGGCGCGGCGACGTCGGCGCTAAATTTGTGTTCAATCGCGATGCCCACAACCAAGTAATATCGGTTACTCTAAACCAACATGGACAAGTTATTACTGGCCCAAAACAATGAGCACTCCACACATAACCCTCGATAAGGAATTGCCCTTCCCCAGCCGCTGGCGCTGGGGATATCAGCACTTTCCTGTCTTCAGCTGGACTTGGTGGCGTGGCAGGTTGCTGATTTTCGGTTTAGGCGCACTAGCACTCACGCTGATGACCGGGATGGGCTCGCTGATGGACTTCGACGACAACACCGCTGCAATAGTCATGACGCTTAAATTTGGTGTTGGCGTATTCGGTATGATCTTCTTTGGTGCCACCGCCATGACGCTGGCGCGCGAAAACATTGCCAATCCAATGTGGCAGCGTGTCTTCGTCACCGTGGGGCTGATGGTCGGCTTGGTATGCGCTGTTGTGATGGATTCCTGGTCATCACGTGAAATTGAACAAGCGTTCGCGGCACACAGTCAAAGTCGTCAAGCTATTGAGAGCATGCTAGCACAACAAAGCGAAAGCGAGACTCGCCGCTGGGCACTGATCGATGCCTTGATTGTGTTTGGCATCTATTTCTGGTGCGCTGGCGGGATTGCGTTTATCCGTTATTGGCGAGAACCCGGCATGATGCAGCGCTGGCAAATGCAACAGGAGCTAAGCCAAGCCCGCGCGGACCAGCACGAGGCGGAGTCTCGCTTAAGTATTCTGCAAGCGCAAATCGAGCCACACTTTTTGTTCAATACCCTGGCTGCAGTAAAAGGCGTTTTGCGTAGCGAACCCGATCGTGCGGAAGCCGCCATAGACGATCTCGTTGATTACCTTCGTGCGTCAATTCCGCGCTTTAATCAACAGCAACAACTCGCTTCCAACAGCTTGTCACAACAAGTGACTTTGTGTGAAAAATATTTGGCGCTGATGCAATTGCGCATGGGCGAGCGACTGCGTTACAAAACGCTAATTGAGTCGGAACTTGAGTCTCAAGCGTTCCCGCCGCTCATTCTGATCTCTCTTGTAGAGAATGCGATAAAACATGGACTGGAGCCCAAAGAACACGGTGGCGAAGTCACAATTCAGATCACAACAGAAGGCACGAGCTTACAAATTGAAGTTGCCGACTCAGGGATCGGACTCAACGCCGACAAACCCGCACACAGCTCCGGACTGGGATTGAAAAATATTCGTGACCAGCTCAAACTGTTGTATCCAGATCGGGCAAGGCTCGATCTGGCTGCTAACCCAGCAGGCGGTGTCACCGCCACCATTACCATTACCGACTTTTTATCCACCACGCAATGACTCACCCTATTCGCATTCTTCACGCCGAGGATGAAGCACCACAACGTAAGGCTTTTCGTGATTTACTAGCGCAAACCTGGCCAGAGGCTGAGCTCGTGGCATCATGCGAAGATGGTGACTCCGCGATTGCGGCCTGTCAGCAGCATAGTCCCGACGTGGCTTTTCTAGATATCCGCATGCCGAACAAATCCGGCCTGGAAGTGGCACGTCAGATCGGCGACCGTGCCTTCGTTGTATTCACCACCGCTTACGATCAGTACGCGATTAATGCCTTTGAGTCCGGCGCAGTGGATTATCTCTTAAAACCGCTTACTGCTGGGCGTTTCACCGAGACAGTGGCACGGCTTAAGAGTCGAATCGAACAACAACAGCCGGTCAAACTA
>JAUHZM010000014.1 GCA_030426005.1 Gammaproteobacteria bacterium | reverse complement strand
CAGTTGTTCAATAAATTGCCGAACCTGTTTTTTTTCTTGGCGATTCAGAAAGTGGCCGATTTCTTCCAGTTGATTCAGGTGTTGTAACTTGAGCGTTGGTGCGCTCAGACGATATCGACTTTCCTGTCGTAGTAGGCGCGTCTGATCGAGCTGCCAGCGCCACTCTTGTTTTGGATAGTACACGCCTTTTTGCAAGATCAGTGATTGGCCTTCCACCATTAAAATTTCCTTGAAGCTCAGCTTCCAGGACACGTAGTACATACCAATGCCGACCAGCATTACCTCTAAGCCTGCGAACGGCAATACCATCCAGGCCCCCATCCACGCCCAGCAGGCAGCGATGGTCATATTGACCAAAAATAGGGCGATCAATATTTTCTTGTTAGTCTGCCAGCTCATGGATCGGTTCGGCGACATAATGAGCTGTGTTTGCTTGCCGTCGGTATGTGTTTCAACCATAGTAGGGAAGAATCCGCCGTGTTTGCTAGGATCACGCGGCGTTTGTTCGGTTCATAATCCTCATCTTGTGATTCGGAGGAGTCAGTATGCCAGATAAACAAATTGGTCAGATCGAGTGGCGTGATCTGACAATCAACGATGCGGTTGGAGTCAAAGACTTTTATTCTGCGGTCATTGGTTGGACATCGGAGCCTGTATCAATGGGCGAATACGATGATTTTATTATGAAGACGCCAGAATCAGGTGAAACTATCGCTGGTGTTTGTCATGCGCGTGGTGGTAATGCTGAGATTCCACCGCAGTGGATGATGTACGTTCGCGTAGCCGATGTCGCTGCCAGCGTCGAACAGGTCCAAGCACTGGGTGGTGCGGTATTACTCGGCCCACGCACCATGGGGGACGAAACCTATTATGTGATTCGAGATCCCGCAGGCGCGGTGCTGACTATTTTTTCCTAATGTTTAGAGTTAGGTGTACAGGGTTTATGCTGTGTGCGCTTGTAACCACGAGAGCACGTCGGCAAAGACACTTTCAGCTTCCGGCTCGTTAAAGATTTCGTGATACAACCCAGGATAGATCTGTAGTTGTTTGTCTTTGGATGACACCAAGCTAAAAAGTTTTTCAGATCCCGCTGGTGCGGTCATAACGTCTGCACCACCATGCATAATTAGTATCGGCAAGGTGATTTGGCTGGCCTGCGCTTGTACACGGTCCATGGTTTGGCGTAAGCCCAGCAGGAAGCGTGCAGACAGCTTGGATTTACTCACCAAGGGGTCACACATATACGCTTCGACCACGGATGGGTCACGACTAATGCCAGTCGCATCAAGGGCCAGAATTGGCGTTTTGGGTAAAATCGCTGCGATGGCCTTAATGATACTCACTTGCCATGCCGGTGGTTCTTGTGGGCTCTGGATTGCAGCACCGGACAACAGGGCACCATTGAACTTATCTTGATGGTCCAGTAATAGATTGGCCGAGATCAACCCGCCCATGCTGTGACCGAGAAGAAAGATTGGGTGGTCTGGGTAGCTAGCTTTTGCGCGTGAGTACAGTGTGAGTACCGCGTCTGAGAACTGTGCGAAACGCGCTACATGGCCGGGCGTGCCGCTGGAATTGCCGTGACTTGGCAAGTCCATACTGCACACAGCGTAGCCGTGTTTACCTAGGTAGTCAGCTAATGCGTCGTAGCGTTGACAATGCTCACCAAGACCATGCACTAACACGATAACGGCTTTCACATCGCCGTCGACTGGCCAGGTGCGGTAATAGTAGCCGCCGTCGAGTTGTTCACTAATGGTTTGCATCGGAAAATGCCAAGATGGTTGTTAATACCAGCATCTTAGCAGACCGGCGACTTTGTCCACCAGTACTCGGTGCTAATGACCGGCGAATAAAAACGTGCTCTTGGCGTGTGACTGGCGTTGCAGTTCCGCGTGTTCGCGTTGTGCTAAGGCGGTTTTGAACTGGGTGTTCAGCGCGGCGATCTCATCGCTTCTATGGCTATTGCGCAACACGGTGATCAAATCTTGCACGCCGTCTAGCAGGGTGGTGACGATGTGACGGTCAAATTTGATGTCGTCAAACGCGGGGTCCACGTCTTTCATTTTGGCTGCCTCATCGAATACTGCAAACAGCTCTTCGAGTTTGTGCTTTGGCTCTTGTAAAAGATCGCTGCAGACTTGCCAATATTCACCCTGAATCAACAAGTCCCAGACAAACTTGCTCAGCTTGGCGGCTGATTTGGGTTCACGGTGATGTAATGTTAGGAACTGTTCGAGCGCATCTTGTTCGAGCCCTAATACCTGCGACACACTCAAATAATCATGAAAACGCTCTGGCGCACGGCCACGCAGATAGTCATCTAATAAGTGTTGTTGCTTGGCTTCTAGCCGTTGTTTCGCACCGGGAAACACCGTGGCCAGCTCAGCCCAGCCGTTGAGGCAGTGCGACAGCCGCACGCCATACAGTGCATACGGGTCGTCATCGAGGGCATGATCAAAAAAATGCTCGTAAAACGACAAGGCATTTACGAAATCTCCGGCCCGATGTGCCAGATGCGCGCTCTCTAAAACCTCGATGATGGCGGGTTTGTCCATGTCTACTTCAGCGTGGTGGCTGTTAAATCATGCCCAATTCAAGTTTCGCTTCTTCCGACATATTGTCCATGGTCCATGGCGGATCAAAGGTCAATTCAACGCGTGCGTCCGATACACCGACCACACTTTTGACTGCGTTTTCGACAATGCCAGGAAAGGTCTCGGCAACCGGGCAACCTGGTGCGGTGAGCGTCATACTGACATCCACAAAATAGTCGTCATCGATCTCAAAGTTATAAATCAACCCAAGGTCGTAGATGTTCACCGGTATCTCCGGGTCGTAAACGGTACGCAATGCGTCGATGATGTCCGGGCGCAGTTCTTCCGGAGTACGTGGGCGCGCCGAACTCTCGATGGGTTTGTCCCCAGCGCCTTCGGGTTTCTTGATGTACGGGGTAAGCGTTTCGTTCATGATAATCAGGTCAGCATAGAAATTGCTTTTTGAATGGCATCAACCAGGGCGTCAATGTCTTCACGCGTATTATAAAAGGCCAATGACGCACGTGCTGTCGCGTCAACGCCATAAAATTGCATCACCGGCATGGCGCAATGGTGGCCAACTCGGATGGCAACGCCTTGATGATCCAGCAGCGTGCCGAGATCAGAGGCATGCACACCAGCTATTTGAAAAGAGAAGATGCTGGCTTTGTTCTGTGCGGTACCGATAATGCGTAAGCCCTCAATCGCGGACAGCTTTTCGGTCGCGTATTCCAACAATTCGTGTTCGTAGGCGGCAATGCGATCCAGACCAATCTGGGTGACGTAATCAATCCCGGCTGCCAGTCCGATTACTCCGGCTATATTAGGCGTGCCAGCTTCAAATTTATGCGGTAGCTCATTGAACTCCGTGCCATCAAAACTGACCACCTTGATCATTTCACCGCCACCTTGATAGGGTGGCATTGCATCCAGCAAATCGCGTTTTCCGTACAGCACACCGATGCCGGTTGGTGAAAACAGTTTGTGACCGGAGAATGCATAGAAATCGCAATCCAATGCTTGCACATCGACGGGTGTGTGCGCGATCGCTTGCGCACCGTCGACCAGCACCTTGGCACCAACGTTGTGAGCGGCATCAATCATGGCTTTTAACGGTGTGATCGTGCCAAGCGCATTTGAAAGCTGGGTAATCGCGAGTAGCTTGGTTTTTGAGTTCAAGAGTTTTAAAAACTCATCAAACAACAATTCGCCATGTTCATTAATTGGAATGACACGCACTTTGAGCCCGGCTTGTTGCTCCAGCAATTGCCAGGGCACGATATTCGAATGATGCTCCATCATTGAGACAATGACTTCGTCGCCGGGCTGCAAATTGGCACGTACAAAGCTGTGTGCTACCAGGTTGATCGACGCGGTCGTCCCGCTGGTGAAGATTACCTCCTCGAGCGAGGCAGCATTGATGAATTGGCGTACGGTTTCGCGTGCGGCCTCGAACAAGTCGGTCGCACGTTGACTCAGCGTGTGGATGCCGCGGTGTACATTGGCATAGTCGTGTTCATAGAACGATTCGATCGCATCAATGACTGCTTGTGGTTTTTGAGTTGAGGCACCATTGTCCAAATACACCAAAGGACGACCGGAGATTTCCTGATGCAAGGCGGGAAACTCAGCGCGATATCGAGTTACATCGAAGTCGGTGCTTGGCGTGGTTTGGGTTTTTGGATCGATTGCGTTGTTCATAACTTTTTATCTACACACTTGCTGGGCAACACTTGCTGGCCAAGACTTCCTAAACTAGATCAGCCAAGCCGCTGAGTAATTCTCCGGCGATCAACTGCGTTAATTCAGTGCGAATGGATTCAACTTGAACACGTTCAATCACCTCGTTAGCAAACGCAAACGTTAACAAAGTATGTGCCTGTTCATCGCTGATGCCGCGGGACTTTAAATAAAAGATTGATTTGGGATCCAGCTGACCAACGGTTGCGCCGTGCGAACATTTAACATCATCGGCGTAGATTTCCAGTTGCGGTTTGCAATCGGCTTCTGCCTGTGGCGACAACAATAAGTTGTTGTTTTGTTGATCCGCGTTGGTTTGCTGCGCATCCTGAGCAACCACAATCCGGCCACGGAACACGCTGCGAGATTGGTCGTCGAGAATGGTCTTATAGAACTCATCACTGGTGCAGTGCGGTACCAAATGATTAACTTGAGTGTGATTATCGACGTGCTGGGCGCCAGAACCGACAACTAAACCGTTCATTTCGATATGCGCACCTTGCCCCAACAAATTGCAGTGGACATCGTTGCGGGCAATGCGGCCACCCAGTGCAATATTGTGGCTTTTCACGTGAGCATGGCTGGCATGGTTAACGAATACGCCACCAATGTGAAAGGCGGCATCACCCAGTTGTTGAATCTTGTAGTGATCTACGTGCGCGTTGTCGGCGGTGACAATCTCGGTAATGACATTACTCAGATGCGTCGGGTTGTCGGCGGCACTGATATGTCGTTCAACCACCGTGCATTGGCTGTGAGCACCGGCGATGATCAGGTTACGAGTATGGCTGACCGTTTCGCTTGCCTGGTTTACAAACACCACTTCGATATGGTCTTTGAGTACCAGTTTCGGCGCGATAATCAGTACATAGCCGTCATCCGCGTAGGCGGTGTTGAGCGACATGAATCCATGCTGTTTAACCGGTAGGGTAGTGCCGAAGGCCGCTTGCACTTCGGTATTGCCCAACATGTCGGACAGACTGCCCAAGGTGACGTCAATGTTGTCTATGCTGGAAGCTTCCAGATCAACGTAACCATCGACAATCACCAGTCGCGTACCATTTGTCGCCGGTAGCTCCGTGTTGAGTGCACTGCGCTCAGCAAGCTGGTATGCCGTGCTCTTGAGCGCGCGTAGATTCGTGTAACGCCACTGTTCGTCGCGCACACCGGGTAGACCCAAAGTTTCAAACTGGGTCAGCGCATCGGTGCGTTGCTTATTCAGCCAAGCCGGTGCGTTGGCCAGCACGCTGTGGCCATCGATCCAGCTTTGAGTTTGGTCCGCTGCAATCATCGTTAGCCTGCCTTTTGAAGTCCGTCGATCCAGCCGTAGCCTTTTTCTTCCAGCTCAAGTGCCAGAGATTTGTCGCCCGACTTCACAATGCGCCCATTTGCCAACACGTGCACGAAGTCCGGCACAATGTAGTCAAGTAAGCGTTGATAGTGTGTGACTAGCACCATGGCTCGATCTGGGCTACGTAGGGCGTTGACACCTTGCGACACGACTTTAAGTGCATCGATGTCAAGGCCAGAATCAGTCTCGTCCAGTAGGGCCAATTTGGGCTCTAGCATGGCCATTTGTAGGATTTCGTTACGCTTTTTCTCGCCACCGGAAAAGCCTTCATTGACCGAACGTTTAAGAAACTCCTGTTTCATTTCAACCAGATCGGCTTTCTCACGAATCAGTTTCAGGAAGTCGCCGGCACTGATTTCGTCTTCCCCATGGTATTTACGTTTTGAGTTGATGGCTGCTTTAAGCATCGCCATATTACTCACGCCGGGAATTTCAACTGGGTACTGGAATGCCAGAAAGATGCCTTCACACGCGCGTTCGTCGGCTTCGAGTTCAGTTAGATCATTGCCCATGTACTCGATTGAGCCTTCGGTCACTTCATAGCCATCGCGCCCGGCGATCACGTTTGACAAGGTACTCTTACCGGAGCCGTTTGGACCCATAATGGCGTGGACTTCCCCGGCTTTTACTTCGAGGTCAAGACCCTTGAGAATCGGCGTATCAAAGACAGATACATGGAGGTTTTTGATTACTAACATTCGACTTTCTGTTTCGTTTTCGTTTAACTGATGCGCTGAATCTCGGCTTAACCGACGGCGCCTTCAAGTGAGACGTCCAGCAATTTTTGTGCTTCTACGGCGAATTCCATAGGTAGCTCACGGAAGACCTCTTTGCAGAAGCCGTTCACGATCATCGATACCGAGGCTTCTTCGCTGAGTCCGCGTTGTTGTAAATAGAACAACTGGTCCTCTGAAATCTTGGAGGTGGTGGCTTCGTGCTCTAAGTTGGCGCTCGGATTTTCTACTTCCATATACGGGAAGGTGTGCGCACCGCAACGGTCGCCCAATAATAGTGAGTCACATTGCGAGAAGTTACGTGCGTTGTCGGCGCCTTTGGTCACTTTCACCAAACCGCGATACGCGTTCTGACCATGGCCAGCTGAAATACCTTTAGAGATGATGGTGCTGGAGGTGTTTTTCCCCATGTGAATCATCTTGGTGCCGGTATCCGCTTGCTGTTTGTTGTGTGTCAACGCAACGGAATAGAATTCACCAACTGAGTGATCGCCTTGCAGCACCACGCTGGGGTACTTCCAGGTGATCGCCGACCCGGTTTCAACTTGCGTCCAGGAAATTTTGGCGCGCTCGCCTTTGCAGACGCCGCGTTTGGTCACAAAGTTGTAGATACCACCTTTGCCGTTCTCGTCGCCGGGATACCAGTTTTGTACTGTCGAGTACTTGATCTCGGCGTCTTTGTGCGCGATCAGTTCGACCACTGCCGCGTGTAATTGGTTTTCATCGCGTTGCGGCGCGGTGCAACCTTCCAAATAGCTCACGTAGGCGCCTTCATCGGCGATAATCAGTGTGCGCTCAAACTGGCCGGTGTTCATTTCGTTAATTCGGAAGTAGGTGGACAGTTCCATCGGGCAGCGCACACCTTTTGGTATGTAAACAAAGGAGCCGTCTGAAAATACTGCTGCATTTAATGCTGCGTAATAGTTATCTTGCGGCGGTACCACGGTGCCGAGATATTGTTTTACCAATTCTGGATGTTCCTGCAGGGCTTCCGAGATTGGCATAAAAATAACGCCTGCTTTGGATAGGGTCTCGCGGAACGTGGTGCGTACCGAAACGCTGTCAAACACCGCGTCAACCGCTACATTGGCCAACATTTTTTGTTCTTCCAGCGGGATACCGAGTTTTTCGTAGGTCTCAAGCAGTTTAGGATCAACGTCGTCCAGGCTATCGAGCTTCGGTTTCTTTTTTGGCTCGGAGAAATAGGCGATATCCTGAAAGTCGATCTTCGGGTAATCGATGTGCGCCCAATCGGGTTCTGGCATTTTCTGCCAACGACGGAAGGCTTTGAGGCGATACTCGAGCATAAACTCAGGCTCGTTTTTGCGCGCTGAAATCCGACGGATAACGTCTTCATTCAGACCCGGTTCAAATGTGTCTGATTCGATGTCCGTGATAAAGCCCTCTTTGTACTCACGCTTAACCAGCGCTTTGAGGTCTTTATTTTTTTCGTTCAAGGCTTCTGACATGATAACTACCTATTTAATTGGATCGGGATATCCCCAATTTGGGTAATATCCTGTTGTGTTGCCAGGGTTTGTACATGGCGTGTGCGGACCACATCGCTGAGTTTCTTGTCGTGCAAGAAAGTAAAGAATTCGCGGCTCAGATTGGTCCACAAGTTGTGTGTGAGGCAGGGTTTGGCTTCGTTGCATGTATTACCACCGCCGCACGCCAAATTTATGTTTTCATCGGCCGCCACCAGAATGTCCGCCAGGGAAATCTCTTTGGCGTCTCGCGCAAGCATATAGCCGCCTTTGGCGCCGCGTACCGATAACACTAATCCGGCTTTACGCAGGCTTCGAAACAGTTGTTCCAGATACGCCAAGGAAATTTTTTGGCGCTCGGCAATGTCGACTAAGGACACGCGATCGAGTTTGGCATGCAGTGCCAAATCCATCATAGCGGTAACGGCGTAACGCCCTTTGGTCGTCAGTTTCATGTGTTCTTTACGGGTTGCGAGTCGGTATCGGCCAGCCCTTGCTGGCATAAAACCTGAGTAAATTACTCGGGAATCGAAGTATAGGTATGCAAGTGCCCATATTCAAGGGTATTTGCGGGTTTAGCGCCTTATTTGATGCGCCTTGCAGGACTATTCAGCATTCCCCGTAGGAATAGTGGATTGACGGTCGAACAAAATGCGGACCGTGCCGAAGTGGCTGCCATCTGCGCGATACAGGTTCGAAGTGCCTTCATAAAAGGCAAGTTGTTGGTTGTCAGAGTAGTAAGCCACACGCACCGGGCTCAGCAGCCAACTTAATAACGGATTGGCTAGTGTCATTTCGAACGCGGTTAGCTGGTCGGCTGGCAATTCGGTGGGGAGTGCGGCGTCACGTTGGCGTATCGCGATTTTAACTAGGCCCAATCGTTCGGTGCTAACGAAGTCTGTGGTTAACTTTTCGCCTGCGGTGACGCGATCCCAGTTGTTGAGGATTAACTGAGAAAATCCCGCATCAATGGTAACCTGCTGGTCAGATCTGGTTTTTACTCGAGCTGATTTGTTTTCTTGATCTGCCCGCACTTTGATTTCGATGCTATCGCTTTGTCGTTCTACATACTCCAAGCGATCAAGTTGGTGATGTGTTAGTTGGAATGATCGCACTTGATCTTGATCGAATGAGACTTCACGCGTGGCGATTAACTGACCCGTCGGCGTTAAGTACCGAGTATGGATTAAGGCATTGGTGACGGTGTGTTGTTCCTCGTACAGTAACTCGCCCGACTCTGGGTCGTAGGCTTTACCAAGCAGATTCTTGGCATGTGATGTTTGGAGGGCGGCTATGCAAAACAATACACAAGCAATCAAGACTCGACGATACATAAGTGACTCCGAGAACCGAAAAGTGACCGTTGCCAGCAATGTTTGCAACTGCAATGGTGCACGATAGAATTAGTAAGCTAGCGACGCGATGTGCCGCAGCTGCTGTCGAAGTCCAGACTAGCAAACGCCTTGTGAAATGGCTTCTAGGTCTGTGTACGCGGTGTGTAGAAACACAAACAGCCCGCAAGCGGGCTGTTTGGAGGAAAGGTTTCCAGAGAAGCTTATTTTGGGATACGAATTTTTTGTCCAACAAAGATTTTGTCTGGATCCTCGATCACTTCTTTGTTTGCTTCAAAAATTTCTGGGTATTTTGCCCCATTGCCAAGGAATTTTGCTGCAATACCCCACAGTGTATCGCCGCTTTCGATTACGTAGTATTCCACCTCTGGTTGCACTTCTTCGGGCGCGGGCTCAGGTGCAGTCAAACCGTCGCCATTCACGGAACCGACGCCTTTCATATTGCCCGCCATCAAGATGGTTTTTTCTTTCGCTTCGACCGAGTCGCAACTGCCTTCTAAGGTGCAAACTTCATCGTCCAGAGAAACCGCTAAGTCACTCACGCCAGGGTTGTTCGCTTCAATATTCGCTTTAATCTGTTCAGCAGCATCTGCGTCGCCAATACCGAATACTTTTTTGCCAATATTGGCTGCAAAATCAAATAATCCCATGCTATCTCCTACCTTTTAGAAAAGGGTTTCAGTGTGGTGTTTAAGACCTAACAGCGTACCCGTAGACTGATGTGTTTGGCAAGGTGTAAATTAATGTGGAAATCCCCGGATTTCAGCGGTTATTGGCTTTGGCTATCAGTATGCCAATCCCCGCACCGACCAACCACGGTGCCAAGGTAATCGTGTTGAGGCTTATATTTGGAAACCAGTGCGGTACCACGTAGGCCATCAACCCTAGCACGCACAGCCCAATACCCCAGCGATGAATTTTGGACTGCGCACGAGGCGCTGGGTGGAGTCGCGCATGGATCGCCGTCGGCAGTTCCGCCAGGGTAGCGCGCCACAACGGCCAATCCTGTTTCAGGTCGTCGAGCAAACGTAATGGTGACATTTGCTGCATCATCCATCTTTCCAGAAACGGCTTGGCGGTGTCCCATAAATTAAGTTGTGGATACAGTTGACGACCTAGACCTTCAATGTTGAGTATGGTTTTGTAGAGCAAGACCAACTGCGGTTGTACGGGCATTTCAAACTGGCGCACAGTTTGGAATAACTGCATTAATACATTGCCAAATGAGATCTCACTAAGAGGTTTGGCAAAGATTGGCTCGCACACCATACGAATGGCTTGCTCGAAGTCCTCCACGCGAGTGTCTGCTGGTATCCAGCCAGCACGCAGGTGCGCGACAGCTATGGCGTGGTAGTCTCGGTTGAAGAAACCGAGCAGCATTTGCGCTAAATACTGTTTATCGTGATCGGTCAATGTGCCCATGATGCCGAAGTCGATGGCGATCCATTTTCCTTCTTCCGACACAAAAATATTGCCAGCATGCATATCAGCATGAAAGAAGTTCTTCTCAAAGGCCTGCGTAAAAAACACTTCAACGCCGTCTTCAGCCAGTTGTTTCAGGTCATGTCCTTGGTTTCTGAGTGTGTCCAGCTCACGGATCGAGGTACCGTAGATACGCTCCATTACCAGCACGTCTTTGTGTGTGTAGTCCCAGTAAATCCGTGGCACGTAGATAATGTCGGTCGATTCAAAGTCAGCGCCCATGCGGGCACCATTGGCCGCTTCAGACCGTAGATCCAACTCATTGTGAATGGTCTGATCGTACTCGCGAATCACATCCAACGGCCGGAACTGACGTCCCCGTTTCCAGAATCGTTGCAACCAGCCAGCGACGGTATACATGACCCGCAGATCGCTTTCGATCACGTCGCTGATGCCGGGTCGTAGAACTTTGATGATAACTTGCTGGTTCGCTAACCCGTTCTGACCTTGAATGGCTAAACCCGGTTGTAAGGTAGCGCTGTGCACTTGTGCCACAGAAGCAGAAGCCAGCGGCTGCGGATCGACCTCAGCAAATATCTCATCAAATTGCGCACCATAGGCTTGTTGAATAATGTCCATGGCCTGTTGTTCCGAGAATGCCGGCACCCGATCCTGTAGTAAGGTGAGCTCTGCGGCAATATCGGTTGGTAATAGATCGGGGCGTGTTGAAAGCGCTTGACCTAATTTGACGAATACCGGACCCAGTTCTTGCAATGCCAGACGGATGCGTTCGCCTCGTGGTTGTGTGGCCTGGACTTTGTTATCAGCAAACAGGCGACGGGCCAACCAGCCAGCCTTGCCGTCCAATTCGAGATCGCTGATCAGCGTCCCTAATTGATATTTTTTTATGACACGCCGAATAGCAAACAGGCGTTTTATTCGAGAACGAGAATTCGCCATGCGCTATTGAGCTTGTTTGAGAACGCGCGATAAGCGGGCCGACAAACGATCGGTATCGGCACGTAAGGTGTCGACATCGTCCAGAAACTCATCGACGGCATGCGCTGGGGCTACTAGCCCGTCTTCACCGCTGAGCTGAGTGTTTAAAAGCTGTTGTAGACGGCCTTTGGAGTCATCGGCAAACGACTTTGCTTCTTTGGCGAGATGCGTAATGAGCCGCGCAGAGGTTTCGCCAAATTGCTCGGCGAGCATGGACTCCCAATCAATGTCGAGTTCAGCAATCAATTGCGCAAACCGTTGCCCGACAATCGGATCGCCGGAGATTTCCAGTTCCCCGGGGGCGAGGTCTGCGTTTTCCATCCCGACACGACTGATTTTGAGCATGGCGCCGAGTGTTGCGGTGAGGCTTACATCGACCGGGGTTTCGTCCTGATGCGAAAACTCAATGCCACTCGCTTGTGGCGTGACGCGAACGACTGGCTCGAATGGCTTGATGCGTAAAGCCATGGTTTTACCACGGAGTCGCTCCAACCGGCCTTGTGCTGCCTGGTCGTAGGCCAGCGTTTTGTTGCCAGCGAGTTCGAGTATATCCAGTAACATGCTGCTCCTAGTACTTGTACGCAATGTGCAGGGCCACAATGCCGCCAGTGAGGTTATGGTATCGCACGCGATCAAACCCCGCGTCCAGCATCATTTGTTTGAGTTCATCCTGACCCGGATGACGACGAATTGACTCGACAAGATACTGGTAACTGTCTCGGTCGTTAGAAATCAGCTCGCCAAGTTTCGGAATGACGTTAAATGAGTAAGCGTCATACAGGCGGCTGAAGGTTGGATTGGTCGGATGCGAGAATTCAAGCACCAGTACTCGACCACCGGGTTTCAAGCAACGTTGCATTTCACGCAATGCGACTTCTTTGTGTGTGACATTGCGTAGACCAAAACTGATTGAGATGCAGTCGAACTGATTGTCATCAAAGGGCAGCTGTTCCGCATTTACCAGGCAATAATCGACGTTACCGGCAATCCCGGCATCGGTTAGACGTCGACGCCCCTGTTCCAGCATCGCTGGGTTGATATCGGTCACGATCACACGGCCTTGGGGGCCCACTTTGGCAGCAAATTTTAGCGACAAGTCACCGCTACCTGCGGCCAGGTCGAGGACTTCGTCGCCAGCACGCACACCACTTTGTGCGACTGCAAACCACTTCCAGGCGCGGTGCAGCCCCATCGACATGGCATCATTCATCACATCGTAGTTCCCGGCCACCGATTTAAAAACATCCGCTACCAGGTTTTGTTTTTGATTTTCATCGACTTCCTGAAAGCCAAAATGCGTTTTATTGTGTGAATCAGACATGGTTTAACTCATATAAATGTCATTTGGTTGCGCGGCGCGTTCTACGCCAGCCGCGATCAGCTTGTTGAGGTATTCCTGCCAGTATACCGAGCGATGTGTGCCGAGTTCGTACAAATAGTCCCAGGAATATAAACCGGAATTGTGTGCATCATCAAAAATGAGACGCACAGCATAGTGACCGACCGGCTCAATGGCAACGATGTTGACCGTTTCCTTCCCGACTTGCAGAACTTCCTGACCTGGGCCATGGCCTTTAACTTCAGCAGAAGGGGACATGACACGTAGATATTCGCACGGGAGGGTAAACTGTTCATCGTTAAAAACCACTTCCAGCAGTTTGGACTTGGTATGCAGTCGAATATCGGTTGGCGTGTGTTTCATGTCGTTGGCTCGAAGGTCAGTGCCTGCAGTATATCGTTTCGCCCGTGATCGGAAAACGTGCTATTTTCCACAACGAAGCTCAGTGTGAGCATGAACGTAATTGAAGAGTATGGAACATTATAAAGTTGTTTTGCCAGCAGACTTAAATGACTATGGCAGCTTGTTTGGCGGCACGCTACTCAAGTGGGTGGATGAAATAGCCTATATTCGGGTAAGCCTTGATTTTCATGGTCAGCACTTTGTGACCATTGGATTGGACAATGTTGAATTCAAACACCCGATTCGGGAGGGCCAAATTTTACGTTTTCGTTGCAAACAGCTTCGTATCGGCACCAGCTCAGTCACTTATAATGTCAAAGTTTATGGCGCGCGCTATCAGGCAGATAACGAAATGGTGTTGTTTGAGAACAATATAACCTTCGTGTGTGTGGACGCCGGTGGACAAAAAACAGCAATTCGAAAAGACGGCTAATCTCGGCGCGGTTTCCTCGCTAGCACTGATCGCGGCGAATCTAGTGCCCTTGATTGGGGTACTGTTTTACGGTTGGAACGTGGTCTTTGTATTGGCCTTGTTCTGGATCGAGAATCTGGTAATCGGTCTATTTAATCTACTCAAAATGTGGACCTTGGCGGCGGCGAATCGTCAGTTAGCTGCAGTGCCGACAAGTCTGTTTTTTGTGGTGCACTATGGGATTTTTTGTATGGGGCATGGCACTTTGCTCTGGTCGTTGCTTAATATGGGAGAGTTGCCGGTAGACCAATACTTTCCCAATGCGTCTTCCGGTTTTGCAAGTTTATTTGCCCAGGGTGGAGCGGTGTTTATGGGCTTCTTCGCGGAGTTTGGTAAACCGCTAGCGCTGGCGGTACTGGCGCTGGTCGGAAGTCACTGTATTGCCTTTATCGAAACTTTTGTATTGAGCGGTGAAATCTGGCGCAAGCGGGTCGGGGAGTTGATGGGCGAACCCTATCCCCGCATCCTGATTATGCATATTGGTTTGTTAGGCGGTGCCTTGTTGTTGGAACGGTTAGGGTCGCCAACCTGGTTGTTAGCGCTATTGGTGGTCATGAAAATCGTCGTCGATGTCAGTCGGTACCGACGCAAAAAACACGAGCTTCGTGAGTAGTACCTTAAACGAATCTTAAGCTTGGGTTCATCTTGCGTGTGCAATACTGCTAGCAACTTAAATCACAGGATTCCAAAGGAGTCATTTATGCGTAAATCATTGCTGATACTCAGCGTGGCATTGTTCGGACTATTTGCAAGCAGCCAATCAGCGTTCGCCGGTGAGCAACCAGCTGAAGACCAAATTCGTGTATCAGGTGTCGGCGAAGTCGATGCAGAGCCAGATCAGATTACCCTCACGGTCAGTGCATATGCCGAGGAAGCTGACAAAGCCACGGCCAAGAAAAAGGCCGATGCAGCGTATCAACAAATCCTGGATCTTGCCAAAGAGTATGGTGTAGATGATAACGACATCAAAGTGCAGCAACTGAGTATGCAGCCGCAGTACGAATGGTCAGATAATCGCCGCGTTTATCGTGGTGAGCGCGTCAGCCGTATGATCAGTATTGTGTTGCGCGACCTTGAGAATCTGTCGCCTTTACTTGAAGGTTTGGCACAGCAAGGTGTGTCAGAGGTTAACTCGATGCAACCCGGCTTTCAGGACAGCTCAGCCTTGCAGCGCAAAGCGCTAGCGCAGGCAGTCGCTGACGCGCAAGGCAAAGCAGCATTTTTAGCCAAGCAGGTGAATCGATCAGTCGGCTCAGTTATTACGATTACCGAGCAAAGCAGTCATAGCCCGGTGTTCGCACGTCAAGAAATGGCCATGGCCAAGAGCATGGTGATGGATGCGCCGCCAGAAATGTTGGGCACACAAACCATTCGCGCCAATGTCGAAATAGTGTTTCGATTAAAATAGAACACCGATCACGTTCTGTACCCTTATTACGAGCAGTTTATGTTACGAATTATCTTTTTTGTGTTGCTCCTGGTTCTCGCAGTTGGCGGATACTTCTGGTATTCCATGCAGTCTTTGCCAGCCTGGTTCGAGGACAATCCCAGCCAGGCTAGCGATGCATTAAAGAATATGCAGTCAGCATCTGATGTGCATAAATTGTTGGGCGACAAAGTGGCTGACGTGATGAATGGTCAGATTGTGCTCAGTGAAGATGAGTTCAACGCCATCTTACTGGCCAGTCTGGCACGTGACGCGGATGGCCGAAAGTTGCTCGAGGTTAGCGACGCGGTGAAGGCCTTTCTACGCCCCGGTGAGGTCGAAATTGCCGCGGTGATCAATCTCGATAAGGTTGAGGCAGTCAATCCGGACGCGCGTAGAGCGGTCGAGAAGTTCGATAAGATTTTCCCGTTTCTGGACGGTTCACGTGTGGCTTTAAGTGTGTTTGGCACGCCCGTGGTTCGACACGGTGGAGTCGGGGTCAAAGACGATTTTCATATTCGCGTGGGTGCCTTGCCGTTCAGCAATGAAACTTTACGTGGATTAGGCGTGGACGTTGAACGTGCGAACCGCACGAATCTGGACCTCAAGTACCTGGAAGTTCAAGGTATGACGCTGGCGAAACAGCAAGTATCGATGTCGGTATTGCCACGATTCTAAGGTATGCCAGCGCAAGCGATATTGAGTTCAGACTGAGTTACTCGGGCTGTTTGCGGCGCTTCCAGTAGTTATACAAGCCAACCAAGGACGCAGCAATCCAGAACAGCTCGATCACAAAACTCGCCAAGTTAAAGTGAATCAATAGACTGATGAGCAGTAGGATGGCGCCAACTAAATTCCAAATATTGTACGCTAGGCCCTTGGAGTCTAATTTATTTAGTTGCAGCAAAAAATAGGTGCCGACCACCATCGAGGTACCCAACATCCCAATGATGTTGGCCAGTAAATCGATACTCATTCTGGTGTGTTGTCTTCTGCTGCAATCGTTGCTTCAACCACCACATCGACGGTGACATCTTTGCCGACCCAAGATGTGTCAGTCCAGTCGCCGGTGCCGATGTTCCAAGCTAGTCGATCAATAACCGCTTGACCTTCGAGTCGTACCTGGTCACCAGTCTGAGTCACCGTAAAGGTGAAGGGCAATGTTTTGCTGATGCCTTTCATTGTCAGCCGGCCTTCGGTAATAAACGCATCACCTTGAGCTTTGCATTCATTGGCAACGAAGCGGGCGGTAGGGTGATTAGACACATCAAAAAACTCCGCTGAAGCGATTGTCTGGTCGCGTTCGGCATCGTTGGAATCGGCGGATGCGGGGTCGATGGTCACATCAAAGCGAGATTGCGCCAGCGCCTCGGCAGAAAAATACAATGCCGCTTGCCATTGTTGCCACTGCCCCGTAAACGGTGCGCCGGCCTGGTCTCCGCTAAATGTAATAGAGCTGCTCTGTTGATCTATCTGCCAACGAGGTAAGGTGCTGGCCGCTAAAGGTGGTGTGTTATCGGTCTGCGCTTCGTTGTCAGACACGGATTGAGTCGTGTCCGTCGCGTCTGGTGCCGTGCTGTTTAGTAGTCGGCCAAACACAGCTACGCTGAGCAACAAAGAAACCACAAACAGAGCCCAACCGAGTTTGCTCGACATGCGTCGTAATACGTCGTCTCGATCTAAAAAGTGATGCTTCAGTGCCGCCGCAACATGGACGAGTGCGACAATAAACAGGGCTTCTGCCAAATAGTGATGCGCCACATGCATGGCCTTGGCCCAAGCTTCACTGGTCGAAATCAAATCAGGCAAAGCAACCAGATTAAACCAGCTTACTGAATACGCTTTCGCTGAAGACATCAGCCAACCGCTCAAGGGGAGGGCAAAGAGAAAACCGTACAACAGAATATGTGACAGGTGCGACCCCCAAACCTGCCACTTGGGCATCGTTGCTGGGAGAGCTGGCGGTGGTGATTTAAAGCGCAACACTATTCGAACAATGGCGAGTGCCAAAATGGTGATGCCTATTGATTTATGATTTGCCAGTACCGCTAATTGGTTAAGGATTTCACCACGGTCTTCGGCAGCCTCCGCCAATTCAGCGAGAATGTACTGCGCAATGATGAGTCCGGCCACCAGCCAGTGGAGAATCTTGGCTGGAGTTCGATATTCTTGATTTGTCATTTTGTCTTCTTGGCGCGTGGATGTGCGTCGTCGTAAACCTGTGCTAGGTGTTGAAAATCTAAATGGGTATAAATCTGGGTTGTGCTGATATTTGCGTGCCCGAGTAATTCTTGCACCGCGCGTAGTTCACCACTTGATTCAAGCATATGACTCGCAAAAGAATGTCGAAGCATGTGCGGACTGACCGAGATGTCGATGCCTTGGCGGCGCGCCCAGTATTTCACCCGAGCTTGAATTGCACGCGGGCTTAGGCGGTCGCCATGTTTGCTGATAAACACCGCTTCGTAGGCTTTGAGTGGCAATAAATTGCGTTGTAATAACCATTCACGCAGGGCTTTATCGGCTTGTTTTCCGATAGGTAAATCGCGTGTTTTATTGCCCTTACCGGTGACCCGAATCATGCGTTCGGGTAAGTCCAGATCGTTGAGGTCAAGGTTACATAATTCGGCGAGTCGCAAACCACTCGAATAAAACAATTCCAGAATGGCTTTGTCACGATAGCTCAACGGGTCTTGCGCATTTAATTCGACTAGGGAGGTGATCTGGTCCACACTCAAGGTCTTCGGCAGTCGCTGTTCGGACTTTGGTGCGCGGACATCGTTAAATGGATTGCTTTTAAGTAAATGACGTTGGATCAAATACTGACAAAAGCCGCGCGCGGCAGACAGAATACGTTGAATACTCTTGGCGTGCAGGCCTTTGGCGTTCAGATTAGCGGCGAATAATCGAGCTGCGTGACTGGTCAAACCCTGCCATAACATCAGTCCCTTTTGATCACTGTAATCGAGCAACTTTTGCAGGTCGCGCCGGTAGGCCTGAATCGTATGTGCTGATAGCCGCCGCTCCACGGCCAGCATGGTGAGGTATTCGTCGATGAGTTGTGCGGCGCTTTGGGCCATCGTCGGGTGCCGAGCGGGTTAGGCTCCGTGTGGTTGCAGACGCGCGAAACAAATGCCGGCCATCAAGCCGAGGCGATCAAGATGCGCCGTACCGAGATCATTGGTGTAGCGGTCGGGATCGCGTGAACCCAGCGCCAGGATCGCTAGCGGGCTTTTACTCTCAGGCGTGCGCATGGGAACCAGAGCGGCGGAATTAATGTCCTTACTAAAGAACAGACTCATGATATGGCTTGGCCAACGGTTGTCGCAAACCGCGCGATTGTTGGATAGGCGGCGGATAGCGTCCTGATAAGTGTCAGTGTCACTCTGGCGGCGCGATGCCGCTTGTGAGGTCTTGAAAGAGACCTCATCAATCTCAAACTTGGTGCGTAGCTCGTTAGGGAACTCGGTGGCGAATTCAGACAAATTGGTAAATCCGATCATCTGACAGATCACGTGCGTAAAGTTGTCGCTGATCTGCTCGTTCTCGCGCGCGACCTGAATAAACTGGTGCTGCTGAGACTGTTGCTCTTTAAGTCGTTCTTTCAGAATCGAGATCTGGCGCTCGATCAAACTGGCGGTGCCACGGCTGTCGCTTAGTGACACCAACTCCAGTAATTCGGGGTACTGCTGAAATATTGTCGGATGCTCACGCAAGTAACTGGCAAAGTCAGCGCGGGTTATTTCGGTGGTCTGTTCAGCAGGGTTCATATAAAAATTAGAATCAGCATTTGCTTTAGTAGATACGACTAGTCTACAACGAAATTCGCCCTTCGAAGGTGGTTTCGGCTGGCCCCGTCATCATGACAGCCTGATTTTCACCTTCCCAGGCGATGTTCAAGGTGCCGCCGGTCAATCGCGCGGTGACATTTGCGTCGAGCAAGCCACGTTGGATACCAGCCACTACGGCAGCGCAGGCGCCGGAACCACATGCGATGGTTTCGCCGCTGCCGCGCTCAAAAACGCGCACCCGAACTTCTGTGCGAGAGACCACTTGTAAAAAACCGATGTTGGCACGTTCTGGAAACATCGAGTGGCATTCGAGTTTGGTGCCTAATTCGATGACTGGCGCTGTATCAACGTCGTCAACTAACAGCACTGCATGTGGATTACCCATGGATACCGCACTGAACTCTATGGTTTGATCGTCCAACTCGAGCGAATAAAGCGGTCGGCGGGCAGAGGCTTTGATAGGAATGTCCGTTGGTTCGAAGCGCGGTGCACCCATGTTGACCGTTACCAGCTGTGACTCCGGATTTAAGTCCAGTGTCATGATGCCGGTGAGGGTTTCAACGCGAACCGGATTCTTATCGGTTAAGCCTTTGTCGTGCACAAACCGCGCAAAGCAGCGCGCGCCGTTGCCACATTGGCCGACTTCACTGCCGTCCGCATTTAAGATTCGATACTTAAAATCGATATCATCGCGGGTTGCGGGTTCAACGATCAAGATCTGATCGCAGCCAACGCCAAAATGACGGTCAGCGATCTTACTGGCTTGCGCCGCAGTCAGCGGGTAGGCTGCACGTGTGAAGTCAAAGACCACAAAGTCGTTGCCTAAACCGTGCATTTTGGTGAAGTGTAGTTCCATGCGCGTATTTAATCATAATTTCACTCCTGCGCTTATCCCGCAAGCGTGAGTAATTGAAGAAATTTTTCGCTAAATCCGCTACGCATTTGTATACTCCGCTGCATGCAGATTAAATGGTCAGAAATCGATACGGTGTTGCTCGATATGGACGGCACGCTGTTGGACTTACATTTCGACAACCACTTTTGGTTGGAGCATATTCCTCGTATTTGGGGCGAGCAACGTGGATTGTCACCGCAGGATGCTAAGAGTGTGTTGACGCCGCTGTTTGAGCAGCATGCAGGTACGCTAAATTGGTATTGTGTGGATTTCTGGAGTGACCAGCTCGGTGTGGACATCATGCACCACAAGCAGGAAGTGGCGCATAAAATAGCCTACCGGCCGAGCGCACAGAGCTTTCTGCAACGCTGTCAGGATGAAAGCGATGATGTGCGATTAATTACTAATGCGCACCGCAAAGTATTAAACCTTAAAATTGCGCACACCAAGCTAGATCAATACTTCCACGATATGGTGTGCTCGCACGAACTGGCGCACCCGAAAGAGCATGAGGGGTTTTGGCATCAGTTACAGAACAAAAAAGCCTTCGATCCAGATCGAACGCTGTTTTTAGACGATAGCGAAGCGGTGCTAGAAGCCGCGGACCGCTACGGTATCAAACATGTTTACAGCATTGCGCAACCGGATTTAAGTTCCGAGCGCGCAATGCCAAGCCGCTTTTTTATGCTTGATCAGTTGGCCTAGTTCGGCCTATTTTGCGCCGAAGTTGCCTAAGCGAGCGGCGGTGTCTTTGATGTCTGGAAATTGTTCGGCGTTTTCGTGCATCAAGGCGTCTTCCAGCGGTAAATAGCGTTCGTGAATCTGGTAAAGGGTTTTATATGCCTGGATCGCTGCAGTGCTGCCTTCGCAGATTTGGGCGGTCAGCTTGGCTACCAGCGCATCGAGTGCATCCGCGCCTTCAGCGATCTCATTGACCAAGCCCCAGTCCTGAGCCTGACGGCCCGAGAACACCGCGGCGCTGAAGGATAACTGCCGCGCGCGTCTAACGCCAACTGCCCGAGCCAAGTTCTGTGCCATGCCCCAAGTCGGGCGTAACCCCCATTTGGCGTGTGTGTCGCCAAACTTTGTGTCCGCATCGGCAACAATAAAATCACAGCTCAACGCGAGTTCCAGTGCACCGGTAAAACAGGCGCCGTGTACTTTGGCTATGACCGGCAGGCGGTGAGTGCGAATTGCGTAGGTCACTTGATTGGCAATGGTGTCGAACACGTCGCCAATTTTGCCGCCTTCTGGTTCAATACCTTGCAAAATCTTTAGGTCGACGCCAGCGGAAAATCCGCGGCCAGTGCCGGTCACCACCACTACTTTACAGGCCTCATTATGATTGGCTTGTTCTAGGGC
>JAUHZM010000264.1 GCA_030426005.1 Gammaproteobacteria bacterium | reverse complement strand
TCGGTGGTGGCATCGGAGCCCGTTTTGCAGCTCGCGTTGAAATGACGCAAATGCCCGAGCTGGTGGCGATTCTGCACAGCTTTGTAGGTATGGCCGCCGTCTTGGTTGGTTTTGCGAGCTTTTTCGATCCGAACAATGTGTTCTATGGCGTCGAAGCGACCATCCACAATGTCGAAATCTACTTAGGTATTCTGATTGGTGCCGTCACGTTCACTGGATCGGTGGTGGCGTTCGGTAAGTTGAGCGGTCGTATCGGTAGTCGTCCGTTATTGCTGCCGTCGCGTCATATGTTGAATTTAGCGCTCTTGGGTGTTTCGATTCTCCTGGGTTGGTGGTTTTTGGAAGCTGGTCACGACGGTGGTACCTGGCCATTGATTCTGATGACATTGATCGCATTCGCCTTCGGTGTTCACATGGTGATGGCGATCGGTGGTGCTGACATGCCGGTGGTGATCTCGATGCTCAATAGCTATTCGGGTTGGGCCGCAGCGGCCACCGGGTTTATGCTGTCCAACGATCTGCTGATCGTGGTCGGTGCACTGGTTGGTAGTTCAGGCGCGATTCTGAGTTACATCATGTGCCGTGCAATGAACCGTAACTTTGTGTCGGTGATCATGGGCGGATTTGGTACTACGTCTGGTGGTGATGCCGAAGAAGGTGAGCAAGGCGAAGCGATTCCGGTGCAAGCCGACGAAGTAGCGCAGATGATGAGCGATGCCAAAGAGGTTGTGATAGTGCCTGGTTACGGCATGGCGGTGGCGAATGCACAACACGCGGTGTCAGACCTGACTAAACAGCTACGCGACAAAGGGGTGAATGTGCGCTTTGCGATTCACCCGGTTGCGGGTCGTATGCCAGGGCATATGAACGTGTTGTTGGCGGAAGCAAATGTGCCATACGACATCGTGCTGGAAATGGACGAGATCAATGACGAGCTGGGTCAGGTCGACGTGGTGATGGTGATCGGTGCGAACGACATCGTAAACCCCGCTGCGATGGAAAATCCAAGCAGCCCAATCGCAGGTATGCCTGTGCTTGAGGTTTGGAATGCCAAAACAGTGATCGTATCGAAGCGTTCCATGGCAACCGGTTATGCCGGTGTGGAGAATCCATTGTTCTTCAAGGACAATACGCGCATGTTGTTCGGTGATGCCAAAGACAGTGTGGATGCCATCAAGTCTGCCTTGTAGTTGCGCACGCTAATCACCACTAAAAATGCCACCTTCGGGTGGCATTTTTGTTTTTGTGTTGCGGGTCTTAACTTATAGGAGCGCGCGACTGAGTTGATCTTCTAAAAAGCGGCCAAAGCTCGGGAACCAATGTTGTGGCGATGGACTGTGTTGAATCATATTTATTAACAGATCATCGCTTAGCCACTGACCCGATTTAACGACCGCAGTCGGTTGGCGTAAATACGTAATATCGAGCAAGGGATTATTCTCGACCAGCACCAGATCGGCCTTTTTGCCAACTTCCACGGTGCCGAACTCGTCACTCAGTTGCAGCGCAGTTGCCGCATTGATGGTGGCGGCCTGCAGTACTTGTCCCGCATCGATGCCAACTTCTTGCATCAAGGCCATTTCCTGATGCGTCGAACTCCCGGCTGGCATATACATGGTGCCCTGATCGGAACCAACCAGTAGTTTGACCTGGAGCTCCGCAGCGCGTTTGGTGATTTTCAACAACAGATCGCGTTCGCGGAGATTCCAGTCCGCCAGCTTTTGACTTGCGGTTAGCCAACGCTCAATCACGAAGTGTTCATTTAGCGCGCGAAAAAACGGGTTGAGTTGATCGAGCGGTAGCTGATTCACAAATGCTTCTTTGTGTACGCTGAGCTGGGTCAGGTGGTCAAAGGTCGCCAGTGTGGGCGTCAAATAGACATCGGTGTTGGCGAGTTGTTGTAGATACGCGTCGAGTTTATCGGCATCAAATTCAAAGTTGAGCACGGTTTGAAAGATATCTTCCACATGCTCCACCGACTGAACACCAGTGAGTTGTTCCAGCGCCAATTCCGACAGAGTCGTTGCAACCGCCGCATACGGACCATGTTTAACCACTGGGATCGTCTGTTTGGAGGCTTCATCAAGAATCGCATCGAATACCGCAGGATCCAGATCGTTGTAGAGTTTGAGTGAATCGTAGCCTGCGGTTTTAAAGTGCCGCACTAGGTCGCGCGCATGCTCAGGGCTGTGTACTGCCTGTTGTAACGCGTGCGCGAGTTCAGGTCGGTCAAACACCGGCGAGCTGGTTAACATTCGAGCGCCGAGCCATTGTTGGTCTGCGAGTTCCTGACGCCAGCGTAAATGCATCGGCATGCCACGCAGGTTGCGTACCGTGGTCACGCCATGTGCCAGCGTAATCAGCAGGTCTTTGCGGTCGTAGATGTGCGTATGCATATCCACCAGACCTGGCGCTACATAGTGGTGATTCCCTTCAACGCGCTGATACGTTTCTGGGATTGGCGTGCCGGCAGGTAAGATCGCTTCGATGCGACCCTCGCGCACTCGGAGTTGGCGATCAGGCTGTATTGATAAAGTGCGCACGTCGACGACGGACACGTTATCAATGGCAAGCGCGGTTGCGTTATCCACCGTCGGCAAACCGGCAGGTGGCCCAGCCTGACCCGCCCAGATGGCACTACATAAGAAGATGGCGAAGGCTGCGATCAGTGCAGCAATGACGTAAAGGGATCGTTTTAATAGCAGGTATGTCATGGTCGTAAGAAGTGGTTGGTTGTTGTGACCCGCCAAGCTTCCGTGAATTGCCTGCTGTGAGCGTCCAGAATCGTGATTTTGGACTTATTGGAGGTGTTGTTGTCGGTGATATTGGCGTGGTGTCACGCCGGTCATTGCCTTGAATACCGCATTAAAGCTGGATTTGGAGTTAAAGCCTGCCCGCATGGCAATGTTCAATAGATTCGGGGTTGAATTTTCAATTGCGGCGAGTTGTTGCTTAACATCGTCGACGCGCAACTGGTTGATGTAGTCACAAAAACTGCGTTCGGCCCCGATATTAACTGCGGTGGATATGTCTTTGGAATTCAGTTGCGTCACTTCAGCAAGGTCGTTTAATGACAAGCGTGGACGGCGATGCAGCGCTTGATCGACAATCGTGTCGTGGATGCTTTGAAACAAGGTACGGTATAAGTCTGAGTCGCTGTTGTTGATGTCGACTGGTTCGTAGCGGCTGAGTCCGTCAAACAGAATCGGTTGCTGGACGGCTAGAATCGCGAGCGTTGCAAACAAGGTGAGCACACACAGCTGGTGTAACAAATACCAGGTATTCGCCAGCGGGTATGACATCACCTGCTGCAGATTGAGACGCACAATGTCGGTCACACCAAGTACCGCAAAGGCGAGCATAATCGTCACCAGCCAGTCCAGGCGCATCTCGCGCGCCGCCGCGCTGCTCTGGTGTGAGGCCACGCGATAACGCAGCAACAGTCGATAGGCCAGTACACCATAAATGACCAGGCTCACCGAGCCTACTGCGATCACCGCGGCTGTTTGGCGGGTAAAAAACAGGGCGACTAACGTCGGAACAAAATGCACGAGCTGCGAGACGGACCAGCGATGATCTTCAAAGACCAGGTGTTTGACGAACAGATAAAAGGCGGGGCCGGTGGTTAACGTCAGCGCAGGGGTAATCAGATAGCCCTGATTGAAGAGCTGCGTCTCTTCAGAAAAGTTGAAGGCCATCAACACAATCTCGAGCGCAAACAGTAAGCAAATTCCGCGAAATCGAGGTTTAGACCAGAGCAGGATGATGCCGAACAGACACAGCGCCATGAACACAACTTCGACCACATTGACCGGTCGTAATGAATAAACATCAATCAGAGGGTTCATAGCTTCCGTTAATCGCGCTGGAGTGGGCTAGATTACCGCATTATTGCCGCCAAGTGCCAATCGGCTGTGCAGTACTGGCGCTGGATTTTGGTACAATCGCCGCGTTATGAAGAATTCTGCAATAGACCGTACTTTCTGCGTTGCGCCGATGTTGGACTGCACCGACCGGCACGAACGCTATCTCGCGCGATTGATGTCGCGACACGCCGTGCTGTACACCGAAATGGTCACGACTGGGGCGATTTTATTTGGCGACCGCGCTCGCTTTCTGGATTTTGATTCAGCTGAGCATCCGGTGGCCTTGCAGCTCGGTGGAAGTGATCCGGCTGCGATGACCCAGTGTGCGGAAATCGCTCAGGAGTGGGGTTACGACGAAGTTAATATCAACGTGGGCTGTCCCAGCGACCGCGTGCAGTCCGGCAGTTTTGGTGCCTGTTTGATGCAGACACCGGATGTGGTGGCAGAAAATGTGCGTCAGATGTCGGCTGCGGTCGATATTCCGGTTACCGTGAAATGTCGTATTGGTGTGGATGATCAGGAACCACGCGATGCCTTG
>JAUHZM010000263.1 GCA_030426005.1 Gammaproteobacteria bacterium | reverse complement strand
CCGAGCCGGCGAATTTAAAGAAGAGTGATTGCACGAAGACGAAAACTACGTAGGCAATCAGCAAATAAGTAAATGCTTTCTTAGTGGACATAATGAAGCCTGTGTTAGTTGCAACAGGCTCCATCATAAGGCATGTGCGCGCTACGCGTGATTAATTCACCATTGGCTCGTCGCCCCAATCAGCGTCTTCAATGGCAACAAAATAATCGGGGTCTTCAACCACGTTTACTTCCACCATGTCGCCCGCCTTCTTCAATAACTTTTTGCATTCGCGACTAAGGTGAATTAGGTGTAGCGTTCGATTGTTCTTTTTGTAGCGCATCGCCAACGCGTCAATCGCTTCGATTCCGGAGTGGTCGACGACGCGGGAATCAGCGAAGTCGATGATGACGTCGGCATTGTCGTCGCGTGGTGTGAACTGTTCCGAAAATTTTGCAGTGGAGCCGAAGAACAACGGGCCGTGCACTGTGTAGTAATGGGAGCCGTAGCGATTCTCACGTTTCTCGACTCGAACCTCTTTGGCATGATTCCAGGCGAACACCAGGGCAGAAATGATGACGCCGACGATCACTGCAACAGCTAAGTCTGTGAAGACCGTGACCGCTGATACCGTGATCAGCACAAAGGCGTCTTGTCTCGGTACACGTCGAATGATGCGGAAACTACTCCATTCAAAGGTGCCTATGACAACAATAAACATCACGCCAACCAAAGCCGCAATCGGGATCTGTTCAATCAAGGAGGATGCAAACAGAATAAACGCCAGTAACGAGATGGCGGCGGTAATCCCGGATAAGCGGCCTCGGCCGCCTGAGTTCACGTTAATCATGCTCTGACCGATCATGGCGCAGCCGCCCATGCCGCCGAACAAGCCGGTCAGCGTATTGGCCAACCCTTGCCCCAGACACTCGCGATTGCCGTTGCCGCGCGTTTCGGTGATCTCATCGATTAGTCGCAGCGTCAATAATGACTCGATCAAGCCAATCGCGGCTAGAACCACAGCATAAGGAAAAATAATAGTCAGCGTTTCCCAGTTAAACGGTACGCTTGGAATATGAAAGCTCGGGAAGCCGCCAGCGATCGAGGCGATATCGCCGACCACTTTGGTGTCGATCTGCAAGCCAATTACCATAAGTGATACGACTAAAATTGCCGCTAAGGATGAGGGGATTGCGGTCGTCAGTTTTGGCAAGAAGTGAATGATTGCCATCGTTAGCGCAATAAGCCCAAGCATGACAGTGAGTTGTCCCGATGGTAGCCACGCAACATCTAAAATGCTGCCTTCGAGAAAGGTGCCTGCGGCCCAGCCGGTCGCGCCGGGTTCACCAAATTGCGCTAATTGTGCGAGAAAGATTACGATTGCTAGACCGTTTACAAATCCCAACATCACCGGATGTGGAACGAGGCGAATAAAGCGTGCGATACGCAGCACGCCAGCCAGCAATTGAATTAGCCCGGTTAGCACGACGGCAGCGAATAAATATTCCACGCCGTGATCCGCCACTAGCGCCACCATGACCACTGCCATCGCGCCAGTCGCGCCAGAAATCATGCCTGGACGACCACCAAATATTGAGGTGATTAGGCCGACCATAAAAGCGGCATATAGACCGACCAGTGGTTCGACGCCGGCGATTAAGGCAAAGGCAACCGCTTCAGGAACCAGGGCCAATGCCACGGTAAGACCCGACAATACGTCGTTTTTCATGCTGCTTCTCAGCGCAGCGGAGTTTTCAAACATGGGGAAAGTCCGGATGAATTTCGGGAGTTGCGGTTAAACCGCCTGATGGGCGCGGATTTTATTGGCCAGTCCTCATGAACACAAGCGCCTGACGTGTATTTAAGCGCTTTTTGTATTATTTTCAGTCTGTTATAGTCACGCGCCACCGAGAAGCGCGCTAAAAGTGAGCTTTCACTGATAAATTTGCCGAATTTGCTGCAAAGCCCTTTTCTTTCCTTGCTTTAAGGGCTAAAATCGCGCGCCTTGTCAGGGTTAACCCAGTGTTAGTCCTGCTCAATCGAAAAGTTTAACATTTGCTGGCTGAACTCTGGATGCGTCCGGTTGGTCGGCGAGCATTTATAAAGACAAAAGAGCATTTAATTATGGTAACAATTCGTTTAGCACGTGGCGGCGCCAAAAAACGTCCATTTTACGGCATTATGGTTGCTGACTCTCGTCGTTCACCACGCGGCCGTTTTATCGAGCGTGTTGGTTTCTTTAACCCGCGTGCCGTCGGTGGCGAAGAGCGTTTGCGTATCGACCTTGAGCGTGTTGAGTACTGGGTAGGCAAAGGTGCACAACCTTCAGACCGTGTTGCAAGCTTGTTAAAAGAGTTTGCCAAAGGTCCTGAGGCGATCGAAGCCGAAAAAGCCAAATTGGCTGCTGCTGCGGACGCCAAAAAAGCGGCCTCTGAAGCGGCTGAAGCGAAAGCAGTAAAAGCGGCCGCTGAAGCCGAAGCTGAAGCGCAAAAAGCAGCCGAAGCCGATGCTGCTGAAGCTGCCACTAAAGAAGCTGCGGAAGAAACTGCAGAGTAATTCGACGGCTGTTCGCAGTCTCTACATCTCGGTTGTCCTTAGATGTATGTCGAATTAGGTAAAGTCGTCGGTGTTTGGGGCGTCAAAGGGTGGATTAAACTCCATTCATATACCCGGCACCGTGCAGACATAGCCAACTATAAAACCTGGTATCTGCAGCCACCGCGTCAGAGCGGTGAGCCGCAAGCGATCCAAATACTCCAGTGCCGCGAACAAGGCCAGGGTATTGTCGCACAACTTGATGGTGTGACCGATCGCGATCAGGCCATGGCGTTGAATGGGTACAAAATCTTTGTGCGGCAAAGTGATCTACCCGAGCTGCCTGCTGGAGAGTATTACTGGCACCAGCTGGTCGGGCTCACTGTGAGTAATCAGGCTGGTGAAATTGGGTCGATTAACTCAATTTTGGAGACCGGAGCAAACGATGTGCTGGTGTGTAAAAACAGCCAGTCGGGTCAACCTGATGTGTTGATTCCTTACATCGACCAAGTTGTACTCGGCGTGGACTTAGACGCCGGAACCTTGTTGGTGGACTGGGACCCCAGCTATTTGCTTGAATAAAGCATCTGTTGGAGTGAGCTCGCAGCAACGAAATGCGCACTGATAAGTGATGGCTTTTCAGGCGGGATTTTTGAATCGGAAAGGTGGATAAAAAGTGGATTGTCACGTTATATCGATTTTTCCAGAAATGTTCAGCGTATTAACTGAGCAGGGTGTGATCGGCAGAGCGATTCAACAACAGGTGTTGTCGCTCACAGTTCACAACCCCAGAGACTACGCGGATGACCGGCACCGCACGGTAGATGATCGCCCGTTTGGCGGTGGTCCTGGCATGGTGATGAAACCGGAGCCAATGTGTCGCGTGTTGGATGCGGCTAAACAAGCAGCTAAACCGGGTGCTAAAGTGATCTACCTGAGTCCGCAAGGACGACGGTTTGACCACCAGGCCGCGGCAGAGTTTGCACAGGCTGATTCGCTGATTTTTTTGGCGGGTCGGTATGAGGGCATTGATGAACGAGTGCTGGAGTTGTACGTCGACGAAGAATGGTCGATTGGTGACTTTGTACTCTCTGGTGGTGAACTGCCGGCGATGGTGATGATTGATGCCATTGCGCGATTATTGCCAGACAGTTTAGGTAATGCGGAATCAGCCATAAAGGATTCCTTTGTGAATGGCCTGTTAGACTGCCCGCATTACACAAAGCCGAGATCGTTTGAACCCGAACACGGTTCAGAGTCGGCAATGAACGTGCCTGATGTATTGCTTAGCGGCGATCATCAAGCCATCGAGCGATGGCGAATGCAGCAGGCTTTGGGGCGTACTTGGTTACGTCGCCCTGAGCTGCTGGAAGAATTAGAGCTGACAGACGAGCAACACCGTTTGTTAGATGAATTTAAGCGTAATTTAGACGGTACTTCCTTTGAGCAATAACGCGTCAAACAGTATCGCCGGAGACGAAGATGACTAACATTATTGATGAGATCAACAGCGAACAGCTGAACCCGAATATCCCTGAGTTTGGCCCAGGTGACACCGTTGTGGTTCAAGTGAAAATTAAAGAAGGAAACCGTGAGCGTCTGCAAGCGTACGAAGGTGTTGTAATTGCAAAGCGTAACCGTGGTCTGCATTCAGCGTTTACCGTGCGTAAAATTTCGTACGGCGAAGGTGTTGAGCGTGTATTCCAAACTCACAGCCCACTGATCGATTCTGTGACAGTAAAACGTCGTGGTGCGGTACGTCGCGCCAAGTTGTACTACTTGCGTGAGCGCACTGGTCGTGCAGCTCGCATCAAAGAGAAGCTCAACTAAACTTCTCTCGCACAAGCTCAAAGAGCCCGCATGGTGTCTGCCTTGCGGGCTTTTTTTTATGTTGTTTTAGTTGGTTGCTCGACTCT
>JAUHZM010000262.1 GCA_030426005.1 Gammaproteobacteria bacterium | reverse complement strand
GTCTTGATGTTGCGTATCAGCTCACGCTGTCGATCGGTCGAGACATTGATCTCTTTGGCGATCGCACGCGTGATGTCGTTGTCCTCGGGAACGGAAACAGTCAGATCACCTTCCGCGATCTTGACCAGCGCACCGTTAATGTCGGCAACGCCTTTTTCGGTGTACTCCACCTGGCGGCGCTGATTGCGGTACATCGCTACAAGCATGCCCATGGCCAGCAGAGCCGGTGCACCAAAGGTAAGCATCAAGGTACTGCGATTACCCAGTCGGGCTACCGTCATTTTTTCAATGGCGGGCTCCAGAGCAGAGACCGAATCGGTCAGGCTGTCGGCATCACGGATAATCGCTTCGCGTGCCAGGGCTGCTTCACGCATTTCAGGAGAAGCGCTGGCAATCTGGTCGATGGACGTCGATACCACGGCAAACATTTCGGAAGCATCCTTGACCGACTGGATGGCATCCGAGTCAACCATACGCTGCACACCCATCACCCGGCTGCCGTTGTTAAGCGCGTCCAGGATACGGGTGAAGTCAGCTGCGTCAGTGCGGAACTCGTCGGCCGCCGCCTGACTCTCATCACCGCCGGCGAGGATCTTTTCAATGTTGCGAGCAATACGCTCGGTCAGCCACAGTGTCTTCTGTGCAGAGACAATGGTTTCTGAAGAAACTGACTCATCGCGCAGAATGTCAACCACCTCGGCGAATTCGCTCTGGATAGGCTTGATGTTCTGCTCCAACTCGCTGGATACGGAACGCAGGAAGACAATGCGATCAGCAATGCCATCGAGGCGACTAAAGAAGCTGCATCGGATGCAGTTGACGCAACCGCAGATGCAGTTGATTCTGCCGCCGAAATGGCGGAAGACGCCGGCGAAGCCGTGGCTGAAGCGACCTCCGATGCCGTTGATGGCGCTGCCGAGATGGCAGAAAATGCGATGGATGCAACTGGCGACGCTATGGAAGATGCGAAAGACGCGATGAGCGATGCGATGGATGATGCTGGCGACGCGATGGATGATGCTGGCGATGCCGCTGAAGACGCCATGGACGATGCAGCTGATGCTGCGGAAGACGCTGCTGAAGAAGCAGAAGATGCTGCTGAAGAAGCAGAAGATGCAATGGATAAGCCTATTCAGTAATCGACTGTAAGTCCCATACAGGAACCTCGTTGTGTTGGTGCGTGCTAGCCGACGAGGTCCCTGGTAACCACTCGCTTTAATATTCCTGTTTTATGTCTGTAGCTGTTGACGAATCAAGCACTCAAGACGCGTTACTTGCAAAACTGCTCGGCGAGACCGCTCGCTGTGAGTGGCGTGATCTGGAGCGTTTTTTTGCGCAAGGTAAAGTGCTCTGTGTTAGCGATGCACATGATCTGGTTGTGGTTGGTGCAGCCATTGCCAATGATGATGCCGACACTATTACGCCGATGA
This sequence comes from Gammaproteobacteria bacterium, assembly GCA_030426005.1. GTDB lineage: Bacteria > Pseudomonadota > Gammaproteobacteria > Arenicellales > Arenicellaceae > Arenicella. The sequence continues at coordinate 3,005 of JAUHZM010000262.1, read as the reverse complement.
TCGACGCTGGTGAGTTAACTGCGCCAAGTAACGAGCTTGCTCGTCAGTGGCATGCAGACAATCAATTGCTTTGGACGCTGGTGATTGCGCCCTATGTATTGGTTCAGGAAACGCGAGCTGATTAACCTGTCTAGGTTCTGACATTTTTCTGTATTTGCAATATGCACCTGCCTCAAATCACCGAGCTGCTAAGGCAGCATAGATCTATTCGCCGCTTCACTGATCAAGCCATTGATCCCGTCTTATTGAACGACTTAATCACTGCTGGACAGTCAGCGTCCACTTCCTCGTATATTCAGGCAGTATCGGTGGTGCAGGTGAACGATGCTGGGTTGCGTAACCAGTTTGCGGAACTCGCTGGCGGACAAAAGTACGTCCAGACAGCGGCCGAATTTCTCGTATTTTGCGCTGATTTGAATCGGAATTCGCAGCGTGCATCTCGCGTGGCAGGTGAAGCACTGGACTTTGCCTGGACTGAACAGTTTGTCACGGCAGTGGTGGATACAGCGCTGTTCGCACAAAACGTCGTGATCAGTGCCGAGGCAAACGGCTTAGGCTGCTGTTACATAGGGGGAATTCGCAATAATCCGCAGCGGGTAACAGAACTTTTGGCGCTACCCGATCTGGTGTTCCCAGTATTCGGTTTATGTCTTGGCTATCCAGATCAATCCCCGGAGCGAAAACCACGCTTACCTCTGACGACGGTGCTGCATAAAGACCGTTATCAATCTGCGCTTGAGTTCGCTGCAGAAATCGATGGGTATGATGCGCATGTTCGAGACTATTATGAGCGTCGGAGCCAAGGAAAGCTGACCATGACATGGAGTGAACAAATGTCAAAGCAGGCGCAAACTCAAACTCGGGAGTTTATGCAGGAATACCTGAAAACACAGGGTTTTATGCATAAATAAGCGCAAATCTAGCGGCGTTATTTGCTGTCATAATCTTGTCACACAATTTAATTAGGATGGCCACAGTTTTTAGATAAACCCCCGATACCTTAAATAGTAAGGAGAAAAAACTGTGAAAAAATTAGTACTTGGCATGGTGACTGCAACCGCTGCCTTCAATATCTCAACGGCGGCAGCTCGCGATACGATCAGCATTGTTGGTTCTTCGACCGTATACCCATTCGCTACGGTTGTTGCTGAGCGGTTCGGCAAATCGTCTGATTTCAAAGCGCCAAAAGTTGAGTCCACAGGTTCTGGCGGCGGTTTGAAGCTGTTCTGTAAAGGTGTTGGTGTAGCGACGCCAGACATCACAAACGCGTCACGCCGCATTAAGTCGAGTGAGTTCGAGCAATGCCAAGCAAATGGTGTAAAAGACATCGTTGAAGTTTTGATTGGTTACGACGGTATCGTATTAGCAAACGCCAAAGGCGGTACAGCATTCGAACTGTCACGCAAAGACATCTATTTGGCGCTGGCTAAAATGGTGCCGGGCCCAGATGGCAAATTGATCGATAATCCACATAAAACTTGGAAAGACGTCAACGCTGCATTACCAGCGACTAAAATTGAAGTATTAGGCCCACCTCCAACATCGGGTACGCGTGATGCATTCGCAGAGTTGGCGCTAGAAGGCGGCGCACGTAAATTTGCGGACATCGAGAAGCTGCGCGGTTCTAAAGACAAAGCCGAAATCGAAGCATTGGTTGCTAAGCTGGGCATCGAGAGTGCTTGGGCGGCGGCAGTTAAGAAAAAAGGCGATTCTGCAAAAGGTAAAGACGTGGTTAAAATCATCGGTCGCGCAGTTCGTGAAGACGGTGCGTATATCGAAGCCGGTGAGAACGACAACTTGATCGTGAATAAGTTGGTTGCAAATCCAAACGCACTGGGTATCTTCGGCTTTAGCTTCCTAGATCAAAACTCAGACAAAGTTCAAGGTTCTACTATCGATGGCATGGCCCCGACCTTTGAAGCGATTGCTGGCGGTGAGTACAAAGTAAGTCGTCCACTGTACTTCTATGTCAAAAAAGCACACATCGGTACTGTTCCGGGTATCCAGGAATATCTAAATGCATTCGTATCTGAAGATGCGATCGGCGAAGATGGTTACCTGATCGACAAAGGTTTGATTCCTCTGGACGCAGACAAATACGAAGAAATGGCTAGCAGCGCAAAAGCGTTGAATAACCTGGCTCTTTAATAAATCTTCTCGACAGGGCGAGCTTGGCCGCCGATAAGATTCGGCTGGCTTGCCCTGGACGGGGGACCTAAGGTCAAATGGCGGATGAGATTATGTCTCATCCGCTCTTTTTTGTGTTCTGAATAGGGTATTATTTCAGGCTATTTTCCGAAACTGTCACGATCCTGTAAAATCGCGGCCCTAAGCTGGCTAAGCTTCCAAATTTCTGGGTCACCTAGCCGTAAGGTTGTACTACACGTTAATCCACTTCGTACAATGACATTATCTTCTCTGTTAGTAATAATTTTGGCTGGTTCGGCGGTCGCATATATGTTGGGATACACGCGATCCCAGCAAATTGCGAAGCCAATTGGCGGTATCCGCAATCTCGCAACCTTACCAACTTACTACGCCACCATGGTGAGTATGTGGGCTTTGATCCCGGCCTTGCTGGTGGTGGCGCTTTGGATGATGGTCGATGGGGCGATCATTTCCTCGTTAGTAAAAAGCGCGTTACCCGAAGAAACGAAACAACTGAGCCAACAAAGTCTTGGTCTGGTGCTTAACCAAGTTCAGAATGTGGCAGCCGGTATCGGTACCGTCGATGAGCTGGGAGCGGAATATCAGCCCGCCGTAGAGCGTCTTCAGGGCCTCAATGCCATTAGCAGCAAGGCGATGCCGATTCTAGCGCTGTGTGTTCTGGTGATTGGTGTTCTATTGGGATTGCGTGCGGTTCGTGCCAAGAATAACGCCCGTTATTCGGTCGAGAAAGTATTTAATGCCACGCTGTTTGTTTGCTCTAGCATCGCTATTTTCACCACTTTTGGCATCGTTTTCTCGGTGTTATTTGAGTCGATCCACTTTTTCCAGAAAGTCCC
>JAUHZM010000013.1 GCA_030426005.1 Gammaproteobacteria bacterium | reverse complement strand
GAGTGGCTTTGAAAACGATAATCGCAACAAAGTTCTGATTATCGGTGACAGTATGGCGGCCGATTTAGTCAACGTGTTAATTGCCGCCGACGCTGACCATCAGCTAGACATCGCCGCCGTGATAATTGGGGATAACTGTAAGAGCCTGTTTGGCTTCTCCAGCAATCAGTATCAACGACTTTATGGCGGTGCCGCCACACGCTGCGAACGCGAGCACGCGAGGGTTCTCGAACAACTACATTTGTTTAAAGCCGCTGACAGCATCGTGTTAGCCAGTCATCTGTGGCACTTAAATCAAGTTAACGCGATACCCAAAACAGTCGCGCACCTCAAAAGCCTAACCAAAGCCAAGGTGATGGTGCTTGGGTCGAAGGTGCAGATAAACAATGGCATACACTTTGTTAGCCGCCACGTTTTTACGCCTCAGTCGCATGAGCTGAGAACACCGCCGCACCCAAAAACAGTCGAGATCAACACGCAACTAAAGGAGTTGGCGGACGATTATATTTATTTCGATTTGCTCGATCGCTTCTGCAACACGCATGGCTGTCAAAGACTCACTAAAGATGGGTATGTCATTATTTTTGACGAAAACCATCTAAGCGAAAACGGCGCAAAATTCCTTGCGCAGGACATCCACGACACTGATTGGTTTCAACACTTGCTGTCGAGTAATTGATGCGCACTGCTAGGATTGATATTGTACACTTGCATAGAAAGGGAGATTAAGGGATGAAGAAAAGTAGAGGGTTACGGAAGTACCTCTGGATATAAAATTGGGCGGATATGAGTGTGTTCGATAGTAAGCGATTAGGTTTTTGGGACGGTTATGAATTCTAAAAAAGAAAGAAAGCTTAGAGCAAAACAAGCGTTGCTAAATCAGTTAGAGGAATACCAGTATTTTCATATCTTTCACGATCTTGATCTATCTAAAACTGAGTGGGTTAGCTTGTTAAAGCTAGAGGCGAAGAATTTCAATGTCAGCGTAGATTTTCAAATTGAAGATAACAGCACTATCCACATTTATGTCCCAAATATTGATATCAAGAGTTCTTGCTTCTTAACTCTTGGAGGACACGCAGATTTCCCTCTGAATGTCCTTGAAGACTATGATGGTGCTGAGTCCGACGATGTCCTCGATAAGCTCGCTAAGATGAATATAGTGACGTTGTCAGCTCAAAGAAGATTGAACGAGGTCATCAATCTTGTTTTCAACTTATCTACAAGATTATTGGGGCGCACTACCAAAGGTATATTGGCTGATGAGGAGCAAAAGTACATTGGTAAAGATTGGGTGGCATGGTCGTGTGATTATTATGAAAAAGATTTGTTTAAAGCGTTTAATTACGAAAACCTTCCAGACAAATACCCTGCCATAAAAAAGAAAAGGCTATGGGGACTGTTTTGATACTATCAGCACCGAACAACGCTTGAACGAGATGGATGTCCATCTAATCTTCTAGTCTCTATCCATCTAACCTCTAGAACCGAGAGCCGACTGTGAGAGACAGGTTTCGCAGGTCATTGGTACCTTCAATCGTGTTGCCACTCATGAATCTGAATGTGTGATTTATGTCCGTCCATGAGTACTCTACACCTATAGACAGCCGCTCAGATATATCATATGCAAGACCAATGCCCACGTAGGGGTCTTCGCCGTCAGTTCCGCTTCTGAATACTTGTCCAGGAAACGCCGTGTCACGACGCCTAAGTGCCAATTCCCAAAGGGCAATGCCTGCTCTAGCATTGATGCTAAGCCTGTCTCCTATGGAGAACATTCCGACCAGACCTAGATTGGTTGCGGTTAGATTACTCTCATCATCAAGAACGTAGAGCGCTGAATCTACTCGGGTCTGCACCGCACCACCGTAGTCGTGATATGCGATCTCCGCACCTAAGTGATCGCTGAATCTGTAGCCTCCGCGGAGCCCGAACGACAGATCATCGCCGCTTATGTTAAAGGCAGCTGTCGCTACTGGCGAGACAAGCGTTTGTTCGGCTTGGCCAGCGAGAATGTCGAATGAAAAATTTCTCTCTGCCATGGCGCAAGTAGAGGTGAGTGAGAGTACTAGTCCGAGGATGGTGGTTTTCATTGATTCCCTCCTGTGAAAGATGTTGTCCGTGTTAGCGATTCGGATATCCTAGCTGTGGTTTCCGAATTCTTACTTTGGATAACTATTTCTTAATTGGATTGTAAGCTCTCGGTAACTAAAAGAAGTGGCGATCGGTCTTCGAGCGCGACCATGACATTGCTGTACTGAAAAGTATACTTGGACAGCCACTGTAGAATCACCTTAGTGGGTAGATAGGTAAGAGCTAAATGGAATCACGCAACAAAGCCGTTGGTCATCGGCATTTCGATTTGCTTCGAAATGTCGCCCATGCACGCCTTATGGCTAGTTGAGCTCCGATATCTAAAGCTAAGTTGATTTATTTGGTGCCTATAGTTTTTGGCTTGATGACTGTCATAGTTGGGTTTCTGCCAGAAAACTTGCCTCCAGCTTTATCTGAATATAGGAACATTCAGGATGTGCGCAATTTAGATTTCCCTCTGTCTCTGCTTTTTCGAACCGCCTTTTTCTTTTCTTGGCTTCTTACCTACATTTCAATATACAGGGGCAATAGGAAATATATTCATCTGTGCACATTTAGTTTTGTATGTTTTATAGCTTCAAAGCTACTCTTAGGCCCACTAGTTACAACTGCTGCAAGCGGTATTCTTGAGCAGCTCACGATTTTTTCGGTTGGTGTGGCTCTAGGAGTTGCATACCGAAATGGCGACACACAAATGCACTTCGAGTTGGATACCCGTAAACTAAGTAAGCCCTGAAGTAAGCTTACATTTATGTGCTGGAGATTCTTCGCTGCGCTCAGAATGACGATGGCATGTTTTTTTTGAGCAAGATGGATGGCCGAAACGACGTCGCCCTTAGTCTAATACTGCTCGTTTCTTTCGACTATAGTAGCTTACAATGCTTCGATGTTTGCTCCATCAATAAGTTGCGCTCGCGGGGCGATTACCCGCACCGCGCATTATGTGGCCATTATGTTTAATAAGGATTTTTATGTCAGATAACCCGTACAAGGCGCCAGAAAGTAATCTGAGCAGCCAAGCAATTGAGGTGCGAGGCACTTTTGATTCCCTCTTTGATTTAGGTTACAAACGAAGCGTGCGGCAAGCTATTGCATTTTACTTCACCTACTTTATTGCTTTTTTATGCCTAGGTTTTTTAGTTGGGTTTATTTCGGCATCTGTGTTTGGAGTTGATCAGCTTACAGAGTTGATTGTAGGCGCTGTTTCAGCGGTAATCGGTTGTACTGGCCTTGCCATTGCTATTTGCATAAAAAAGTCTATTTTCATGTCCGCCAAATCCATAGCTTTTGTTTTTTTGACTTTAGTAGCGAGCATATTATTGGGAGCTTTACTTGGGCTCGTACCAGTCTCCTATTTAACAACACTTGATAAAAAAATATAGTAAGTGGAGATCTCTGACATAGCAAAGCTGTATTCGTGTTTTAGGCCGAGTGGTTTCGAAGGATGGGTGGCATATTTTTCCATTGCCATGAGCAATATAACTCGTTCACAAGTAAATCTGGACTGTCACTTTTTAATTACCTCAGTGGGTAGATAAGTAAGAGCTAAATGGAATCATGCAACAAAGTCATTGGTACCTTGATTCCCTTTGATATGTCGCCCATATACGACCTTATGGCTGTTTGAGTTCCTATGTCTAAAACTAAGTTGATTTATTTGGTGCCTATAGTTTTTGGCTTGATGACTTTGCTATCTGGGTTTCTGCCAGAAAACTTACCTCCAGCATTATCCGAGTACAGAAACATACAGGATGTGCGCAATTTTGATTTCCCTCTGTCTCTGCTTTTTCGAACCGCCTTTTTCTTTTCTTGGCTTCTTACCTACATTTCAATATACAGGGGTAACAGGAAATATATATATCTATGCATATTTAGTTTTGTAGGCTTTATAGCTTCAAAGCTACTTTTTGGCCCAATAGTTGCAACTGCTGCAACGGGTATTCTTGAGCAGCTTACGATTTTTTCGGTTGGTGTGGCTCTGGGGGTTGCATTCCGAAATGGCGACACATAAATGCAATTCGATGTGGATACTCATAGTCTACGAGAGCCTTGAAGAAACCTTACATTTATATGCTGGAGATCCTTCGCTGCGCTCAGAATGACGATGGTATGCTTGCTTGAACGAGATGGGTGTCCATCTAACTTCTCATATATAAATTTTTGATTAACTATGACTCTTCGCCTCTTACTTAACTCGCTAATTTTCGCTTCAATTTTGATAGGTTTGGCGTCAAATCAAACGTCAGCTGCTACATTGCGTATAGAGTTTTCTGGCACGTTTTTGGAATCGTCTGGAACACCCAATTCACCGCTGGAGGGTTTGTTGAATCAACCTTTTGAGGGCGTGGTAGAAATTCCTTATCAGAGGTCAGCCGCCCCACCAGAGATTGATTCGACGACATTCCCATTTCCTGCCGACAGAGCGCGATACCTATTCGAAGAGCCGAGTTTTATGAGTATTAGCACAGGTGTTGATCAGTTCGGCCTAGTGAATAAAAGCCCTGTTCGGTTTTTAGTTCACGACTGTAATGTTTTTTCGTGCGCATTCATTTGGGATTACATGGAGTTTTTTGGCGAAGATGGTTTGTATGTCTATACATTGAGGTTTGGGGCTCCTAAACCAATACTTGAGTCCGTCGCGTATCCATTTGTTGACCAATTTAGGAGTTCGGTCGTCAGCGTGGGAATCATTACACCAGACCTAGAGCATTTTGTGTACTCCGACTATGAGACTTCACCCGTAATCACCAATATTTCAGTGAATCGCCCTGAATTTCAGAGTGAAACGATTAGCGCTATTTTATCCCTCATTTTGTTAGATCATGACTGAGGAAAACACCATCAAAAAAGACACCGATAGTCTTGGTAAGCACATGCACCATCAAGTTTTGCCTTCAGGAGAGCAGATGACAGATTCGAATTATCTAAATGAACTATGCGAGGGAATGTTCCCTAGCCTACTTGGTATTAAAACTACCGAGGTGAACGGAGCAGAAGTACGCGCCGAGATGGCAATCACGCAATCGCATTTGGCTCCAAACGGCTATTTGCACGCTGGTAGTGTGGTGTCCTTGGCCGACACAGCCTGTGGTAATGGCTGTATTTCAAATCTACCCGAAGGTGCGACTGGGTTTACTACAATAGAATTGAAATCAAATCATCTGGGTACCGTGCGCGAAGGCGCAATTGAATGTATTGCAACGCCTGTGCATAAAGGGCGTACTACTCAGGTGTGGGATGCGGTTGTCTTGTGTAAAAACACAGGCAAGAAAATCGCCTTGTTTCGGTGTACTCAAATGATTCTGTATCCAAAAAATGCCTAACAGCAAGAAATGGAATGCGTATGGTTGGTTGAGCTAGTTACTCATGTGGACTCTGTGTTGAACCAAAGCGCATGTTGAGTCGAAAGGCGTCGTCCTTCGAGAAACAGCTAATGTGTTCTACCGAGGTTTTGATCAGTCGCGATTACAGCATTCAAGGAATTGATAGGAATAGGCAATATTCATAGCGGCTTAGATTCTAGTGAGCCTGCTAAGCTTGCGAAACACGTTGTGAGGGTCACTTGAAGTGCAGAGTCAATGCAATAAATCGACAGAGCGTTCTTGATTTTTCTTAGAAAGGTATCGGCGCGACTAAATGTATAAATGCCCCGCATGTAAAGAACGTCAGATTTCCTTTTGGCAAAAGGTGTTTGCTGATAGGGTCAAACCCGCGACCTGTAGAAATTGCAATCCCAAGCTCTATAAATCATTTGCGCCGCAGATGAAGTACTACTACTTGGCATTCATCCCTGTCGCGTTGATAAGTTTCATGGCTTTAAACTACCGCGTGCTTTGGCTTTATCCACTTGGGCTCGTACCTTTTATATGGGCATTTTTATTAGGTGTTAAAAATGCGCCCTTAAACATAAAGAAATAGAAGCCGCGTGATGTCACCCAGCAAAAGGAATAGGATGGCTGTCAACGTCTAGGCTAGATTGGGGACAAATTCTTCGCTGCACTCAGAATGACGATGGTATGCTTATTTGATTGGGATGGTTGTCCATTTATAAATGAACAGGTAGACAGTTTACGTTGTGCTTTTTCTGTCTAGAAACAATGATGAAATTTGTATTGCAGCGCCTAGCGCGCCCAGTTAGGAATGTCTTAGCAGATAATAAAATTAGGCGTAAAGATTCTCGTGATCAGAACCTGTTGAATATTCATCTGTCACTATTGAACAAAAGTGGGTCTGTAGAGCATTACTATCACTTTCTGCTGGGTTTTTTCATCCCGCTCGTTCTCGCTCATGACCGGAGATTAAATTCAAAAGGTCATTTTAAGATTTATATTAGAAGTTGCGCCATTATGGATAGTCACGTAACGACTAATCTGCCTCCAGATGTGATTATTATTGATAAAAAAGCGCATGACGTTATTGCATTCAAGAGTTATGCAGCACGTCAAAAAATGAAGAATTTGGTATTTGATCGAATTGAGGGGTATGACCATCCAGACTCTTATGATTTTGATGATTTTAGCCGAGCAAAAAGAATACTTAAAAAACAACTTAGCTCAAAAATAGAAGCAGCCAAAGTCGAGTTCGATAAAAGTCGTCTTGTACAGAGTTGTCCGCCAAAAATTGTTTTGATTTATCGTCAGCCTCCGGATCCGTTCTACACCTTAGGCAGCGCTGAAATTAAAGGAGCTGGTAGCAGCAGGAGATCAATACAAAATTTCGAACAGTTGTCAGAATGCTTATCGACACATTTTGATTATGTAATTGTTACAGCGTTAGAGAATACGTCGTTAGCTTATCAAATCGCTTTATTTGAGCACGCTGATGTTATTGTTGGCCAACATGGCGCCGCACTTGCTAATATTATTTGGTGTCGGCCTAATACAAAGTTAGTCGAGATTTACCCATGCGATTTACCAACAAAAATACACGAAGGGATGTATTTCAAGAAACTGGCCGAGAAAATGCAGATGGATTATTGCGCAGTAAATCAGGAGGGAAGACATTCTTCGGTCTCAATAAGTGACGTTATATCAGCAATCGATAGCTAACGATACGATGGATAAACACTTCGAGGTGGACACCCAGAGTCTAAGTAAGCCGTAAAGTAAGTTTTACTTCTGTGTTGGGGACTTTTTGCGTGGCTCAGAATGACGATGATATGCTTGTACGACTATGATGAGTGTAATGCAAACACGTAAAACACGGTCTGTTTGGATGGCTGGCAAAAAGAACCGCCGTAATGTCTAAAACTCAGAAAGCTCAACTTGAGGCACGATAATGGAATTCTCACAACAACAAAACCTTCGCATTCTGTCTGTCCTCCTTTTTTTGGTAGTAATAACCCAGGCTGTGTACACCGCCATGTTCATGTTGGCCAACGACCTGCCAAGACAATGGCTTTGGGGTCTTGAAGCGCTGATATTTTTGCTATTAGCGGCTTTTGCGGGCTCTTTATTGGTGCAAGTCAAAACTTACTCGTTGGGATTCGCCGCGGTATTCGCGAGCGCGTTATTGAACGTTGTTCAGGTTGGTGTTGGTTTAACGCAATTTGTGCCATTTTTTGAAGCAGCAAAAAGTACAGAAGCCATTGCGCCAGCGGCGAGTGCCGTTGTTGCATTTTCGTTCTTTGTCTACAACGCGGCGAAAGTATTGTTGGGGTTGGCGGCAATCGTGTTTGGCCTTGCGGTTGCCAAGCTAGGCGCCAATTTGCTCGGGAAGGTGACCGCCTTGGTTGGATTGGCCGCCATCATCGCTAATACCATCGTCATGATGTTGGGCCGCATGGAAGCCGTGCCGTCAGGCGCTACCGGTGTGCTAGCCACTCTGCTGTTGGCAGTTTGTACACTAAAGTTAGCGTTCGAGGATTAACTTGCTGGACGATGAGGCGCCCTGAAGTTGGTTTGTACTCCGGCCGCTTGACGTCGAGTAGAGATTCTTCGCTGCGCTCAGAATGACGTTTGGGGGGAAGGGTGATTTGGAACTCTCGCTCTGGCGGCCCCGATGCCTATGTGCGGTGTTTTGAGATTCTTCGTTTTGCTCAGAATAACGAAGTAGGTGGAGCGCTCGAGAAAGTTCGTAGTAGCTCAATTGTCGAGACAGGAACAAGTATCTATTTGGAGATACAATCTAACGATACTCACAATGCTTTCCGAGAGGTTAATTAGTGACAACCAAACTTGAGTCTAGTTATGTGTTGGCCGTGGCTGACCAGCTGTCGTTTGTGGCGGCTTTTCTGGGTGGTGTGTCAGCTACGATTCTGGTCAGTGTGCTGATCTTTAACTCGAGTAAACGTTCGATCGAGTATCTTGTCGGTGCGTCGTCAGTCGCAGCATGTGGGCATTTGATTGCAGTAATTTCTGCCTGGCGATTAACGATTGGCTTACATCCCGACCTGCCATTCGTGCCTGACCCAGACAAGTTGGAAACCTTGTGGAACGGGATGATCGCAGGCTATAGCCTTGGGGTTTTAGGATTGATCGCGAGTATTGGGGTATCTGGCTGGATTAGGTCAAGGAGAATGGGACTGATTACCAGCACCTTTGCGTTGATTGCGGTGATCTACTTTTCAACAACGAGTATTTACAGCCCCTACTAAGCTTAAGCGTCTGAGTTGGTAGCATACAGATAAGATAGAAAGCCCCCGGCATGCCGAGGGCTTCTGAGTGAAGTTAATCAAGCTAAGCTTAGCTTTGCTCTTCAACAATGCGTAGGTTGTTGTTCACTTTGGTGACTGACTTGGTATTCTCGGCGATGGCTTCGACTAAATCGCGCTCGGCATCGCTGTTCACTTCACCGTTCAAGGTAACTTCTGAATAGTGTGTATCAACATTGATGTCTAAGCCTTTTACCGTGTCTTCCAGCAGAAGCTTTGACTTAATGGTTGCCGTGGTGGTGGCGTCTTCCCAATGTTGTGAGAAGCTTTTGCCTTCACTTTCTTCCTGTTTGGCTTTCATCTCAGTGTCGACCACCAATTTGTTGGTCACGCCTTCAACACCTTTTACACCCTTGGTGATTTCTTCCGCCAATTCGGCTTCAACTTCGCTATTTACCGTGCCAGACAGCGTGACGTGATTTGCGTCAGTTTTGGTGTTGATCTCAAATGAGTTCAAGTTTGTATTCAACAGTAGCGCAGTTTCAACTTTTCCATCCAACCAGGCTTGGTACGCTTCGCCTTGCCATTTCTGAACGGTTTCTTTGTTGGCATTTTTGTGCGTTTTGATCTCATGCTGGCCAGCCAATGCTGAACCGGATACGGCGAGCGCTAAGCCCATAGCAAGGGCGACTGGCTTCATAATGGTTGAGGTGCGTTTTTGCTTATTCATAGAATTCACTCCTGAAAACAATTTGAGTTAAAAAAATCGCGCTGCCTTCTGCGGCGCGGGCCTGACTCAAACGGAGCAATCGCTATGCCAACTTTGAATAGTCTATATTAATCAGTGGCTTAGGCGTTTTCGGGTGGAAATCATTGGTCGCAAAACAATCTGGTGGTGGATATGCCCCAGTTTATTTGGGGTAATGCTTTGAAGATGGTCTCAGTGGCGCAGCTCGGTAATCTCTAATACCGCACGTTGGCCCCGAAGGATGGTTTCATCGAGGTCATGCCGCGTGACCTGCTGTTGGTCAATCCGTGCGACGAGTGACGAAATAGCGGCTAAAAAATGTGCTGTTCGTTCGCGTTCGTCGGGATACAAAATGCCGGTCTTGGTGTGCAGATATTCGAGATTTGCGCGCAGATGAAACAGCCGATAGAGATCTGGTGTTTGCTGAGCCTGTAAGCTGGCAAAGACGGGGCCACCGAGTTCGTTTACCAGATCGGTTAGCAAGGGAATAAGTTTGTTTCGCAGCCAGCGTGCACGCAGTCGTCGGAACGCGCCGTGCTTGTACTGATGGATGCCGATTACGAGCATCCCCAGTAATAACAGGGCAAAAATGAGCTTGAACCAAAACAGCGAAGACATGCCAAAAACGATCTGAATAGCGGGACGCTTACTGTATCAGGTTTGCTGTCGCTCAGTTTGAATCAATCGCAACAGATGCGCGGTGGCGCGTGCGTCGTTGAGTGCGCGGTGCGCACCGAACAGGTCGATATCAAAATGCGATGTCAGTGCAGCGAGGCTGTAAGACTTTAAACCGGGGAAGGTTTGTCGAGCATTCTTCACGGTGCAGAATTTTGGCTTACGAAACGATTGGCCCAAATCTTCATAAGCGGCCTTGATGAAGCCGTAATCAAAGCCAACGTTGTGAGCCACAAAGATGGTGTCATTGAGTTGCTCTCGTAAGGTGTCGGCAATATCGGCGAACCTTGGCGCGTCGCGCACCATGGCGTCGTCGATGCCGGTGAGTTGGGTAATGTGTTTGGGGATCGGGCGGCCTGGATTGACCAGGCTGGACCATTCACTGATGATTTCCAGACCGCGCACCTGCACCACGGCTACCTCGGTGATAGCGTTGTCACCACGTCGGCCGCCGGTGGTTTCGATGTCGACCACGGCGTAGGTCTGATAGGGGTTGGTGGCCCAGGTAACTTGTGTCAGATCGACCTGAAATCCAGCTCGCCGAAGCCGGTTAATGCTGACCAACTGATTGGGTCGTAACACATCGCCGGGCGCTTTGACTTCTTCGAACCGCAGACGTCCTTCATCCAGCACCAGCAGGTCAGGGTAGCCATCGTGCGTGTTGCGATAATCCTGTGCCATGCGTCTGAGGACATGTGCAATCGCGCCCGGTGGACTGTGTTTAACGCAAATCATGATTTTTTCAATCAAGTCACTGCGCCATCGAAACAGTCCGGTTGGTTGACCATAATGTTTGGTGGCGCGCTGGATGATTGGTTGTAGCGCGCTCATTGGTTGATCGAAGCTGCCAAGTATCAACTCGATGTCTGTTTGGTTGCGCTGATAAAAATCGGCCGCCTGCAGCGCAGCTGGTAAGTGATCAAATTCGGTGTGGTTGAGTTGTTTGTCGCCGAGTAGCAAGTCCCAAAAGGCCAGACCAAATAGGGCGCGCCACAGTTTGTTTTCGGTAAATATCGCGTGGATGCCGCGCCGTTGATAGGCATCAATGACACCGGCCTCGACGTCGTTGATATAAGCTTCATCCAGATCAAGTTGGTGTGTTGCCTCGCGCAGCATATCGGTGTACACACTGGTGCGCTTGCCATGGTATTTGCGGGCGACAAAATCTTCGATAAAGACCCGGGCGCTGGCCGCAAGTGCCGTGTCGGCCAGCTGTTCGAGTGTGTCTTTAAGCGAGTCTCGATCACCAGAGCGATACCATTCACGCACCCATTTTTCGATCGCTTGTGGATCATCTGAACGACGCCACAGTGCGATGGCTTGTGCTGGGTCTTCATGCACATACGCATCCCCGAGTGCAAGTATTAGTCGATCATGCGCGGTCTGCGCTTGTGTGCCGACCACGTCGTGTTCGCGAACCTTGCTGGCGATGTCATCACGCAGGTCGGGCTGTTGACGAAAATCGCGGTGCCAGATTTGCAATCGAAATGCGCTGATTGCGTCGTTGCGACTGGTGAATCGCGCACTAGCCGTATTAGCGTTATTGCGTGTGCGCAGGATGCCTAAGTCGCGCATGGCAAACTTTTGTAGTCGGTGTTTTAAGCTGCCATAAAACAGAAACAACAGATAATCGATGGTGCCGGTGTGTGTGCAACAGACGTACTCGGCGTATAAGTTGCGGTCGACATCTTCTTTGGGGCAGACATACGACTGCACCAGCTGGATCACGTCCGCTTTGGTGCTGCTGCGGTTTACCGTTATGCCACGGGCGGTCAGCACTTTCAGTAATTGCGGTTTGGTCAGTTGCGTGTGCAGCACCTGCCAGTCGGCGGGCTTGGTGGTGCGTAACAGGCGTGCTTCTTTTACCGCATGGATAGCGCGCGCGGTGTTTTGAATCTCAGGGTACGACAACGAGCTGACTTTCAGGTACGTAGGTTTGCGGCTTAAGCAGCGTACTAGCAGACATTGCGACTCTTCATCGAGCGCGTCAAACGCATCGAGGTAGCTCGTATGCTCCGGCAGTAACAGGTGTGCACAGGTCTCACGCACGTAGGCGAACAATTCCTGCGCATGGGCCAAATAATATTTCTCTGGCAGAGTGGTTGGTGCGGTGGACGACATTTCTTAGCTTTACGTTTTGCTCGATACTATATTTATATACAGTATTATTCAAGCGGCACAATCAGACGTTTATTCCGTGTGCGGCTCGTGCTAAGTTCACGCCTTCGAATCCATTATTTACCACGCAATCAGAGGCGACACGGTGGCACAGCAACGCGCGATGTTTTTTGGTCTGGCGGCCGTTTTATGTTGGTCTACCGTGGCCACTGCATTCAAGCTCAGTTTGCAGCATCTGACACCGACTCAGTTGATACTGGTTGCGGCATTAACATCGTGGCTGTTCTTGCTGGGCGTGTTGGTGGTGCAAGGCAAGCTTCGTGCTTTATTTCGGCAATCGTCGCGCCAGTATTGGAATGCCTTGCTGTTTGGCTTACTCAATCCAGCCTTGTATTACTTTCTGTTGTTCACCGCGTATGCGCGCTTACCTGCACAGGAGGCGCAAGCAATCAATTACAGTTGGGCGATTGTGATGTCCTTTCTGGCGGTGCCGATACTCGGGCAAAAGTTAACCAAGGCCGATTTATTTGCCGCACTTATTTGTTACTTTGGTGTGGTGGTTATCGCCACGCGCGGTGACGTTTTAGGTATGCGTTTTGAAGACACCACCGGGCTTATCTGTGCCTTGTTGAGCACCGTGGTCTGGGCCTTGTATTGGATATTAAACCGACGTCAGGAGCAGGACCCAATCTTAGGTTTGTGCCTTAACTTCAGTTTCGCATTGCCGGTGTTGTGTATCTATGCGCTGTGGAGTGGTGAGTTGCTAGCGCTGTTTGATTCTGTGGCCTGGCAGGGTTGGGCGGGCGGTATTTACGTTGGTATGTTTGAAACCGGCCTGGCGTTTTTGTTCTGGCTGCAAGCCATGAAACTGGCCACCAATACTGCGCGTATCGCCAACCTGATCTTTATTTCGCCGTTTGTGTCGCTGGTATTAATCGCGCTAATCCTTAAAGAGCCAATTCTGATGAGCACCCTGATCGGATTGGGCTTGATTCTCACCGGTCTGGTAGTGCAGCAGCGCTACTCGCAGTAAGCAGAATTCGGTACCGAAGCTAAGATGTGCTCTAATAAGCGCATTCATCAAACGGCTAATGTGCGTTCACGAAATAGTGTCATGGTCGATAAAGAGGCGATAAATGCGAGATAAAACCAAGCTGGTGACCGTGGGGCGTGACAAAGCCGCGACCGGTGCCAGCGTGAATCCACGAATAGCGCGTGCTTCAACCATTTTGTTTGATTCGGTGGCCGACATGCAGCGCGCATTTGCTGGCAAGGATCACGGCGTGGAGTTCTATGGTCGACGTGGTACGCAAACGACCTTTGCGCTAACCCAGGCGATGCGCCAATTAGAAAATGCGGCGGGCAGCTACATCTACCCGTGCGGCACGGCGGCCATAACAGCGGCCTTACAATCTTTTTTAGCGGCGGGCGATCATGTGCTGGTGGTGGACTCGGTTTACGAACCAACACGAGAGTTTTGTGATGGCACCTTGGCGCGGTTTGGCGTTGAGACCAGTTATTACGACCCCTTGATCGGAGCTGATATTGAGGCATTGATTAAACCCAATACCAAGGTGATTTTTCTGGAATCACCGGGCAGTTTAACCATGGAAGTCCAAGACGTGCCCGCCTTAGCTAAGGTGGCCCGCGCGCATGGCATTACCACGATTATCGACAACACTTATGCCAGCCCGTTGAATTTCAAGCCATTGGATGTTGGTGTGGATATTGTGGTGCACTCCGCGACCAAATATCTCAACGGGCATTCGGATGTGATGCTCGGCGTCGCCAGCGCCACAGAGTCGCACTGGCCACAGTTGCAGGCACGCAGTTACGAACTGGGTTTGTGTGCCTCGGTGGATGACATTTATACCACCTTGCGTGGATTGCGGACGCTGGACGTGCGTTTACGTGAGCAGGCGAGCAACGCTAAGGTGATTGCCGATTGGTTGTCCTCACACGAGGCTGTCGATCACTTGCGGCACCCGGCGTTTGCGACTTGCCCGGGGCACGAATATTTTGTGCGTGATATGGCCGGTGCCAGTGGTTTATTCGCCTTTGTCTTGAAGCAAAATCAAACCGCCGCGGTGAACGCGATGGTGGATGGGATGCGTTATTTCAAACTGGGTTTCTCTTGGGGCGGTTATGAGAGTTTGATTTTGGCTGCATCGAATTTTAAGCGACGTCGTTCCGCGACTGTCTGGGACGAGTCCAAGGCTTTGGTGCGTTTAAGCATCGGATTGGAAGATCCGCAGGACCTGATTGACGATCTGTGCGATGGTCTAGATCGATACATGGAGGCATTACAATGACACAACTCCCTGCTTGGTTAAGTATTCTGCCCGCGCTGGTGGCAATTGCGTATGTGATGTGGCGACGGGACGTCGTGATCGCATTGGTGTTGGCCATCTTTGCATCAGAGTGGCTGCTGCTGATGGACGGTGGACATTATGCCCCGACCACCGGATTGTTGAACACCATTGAACGGGTGGTCTCGGTATTTGCTGATCAAGGCAACACGCGATTACTCCTGTTCTGCGTGCTGGTCGGTGCGTTGCTGGCCTACATGCGATTCTCTGGCGGTGTGCGTGCCACCGTGAATCGGCTGGTGAAGTCCGGCATTGCCACTACACCACGTCGAACCGGACTGGTCACCTTTGGTACTGGCGTGGTGATCTTTATTGAGTCAAATTTGAGTGTGCTCACAGCGGGGATTCTGTCGCGAGGGCTGTTTGATAAGTTCAATATGAGTCGGGAGCGCTTGGCTTATATCATCGACTCCACCAGTGCGCCGATTTGTATTTTGATTCTGCTGAATGCTTGGGGCGCATTCGTGCTCGGCTTGATTGCCTCTTACTTTGATCAGCAAGATGCAGTGTCGATTTTGGTGTCGACGATTCCCTTGAATGTTTACGCTTGGTCTACTTTATTGTTGGTGCTTTATACCGTGATTAGCGGCAAGGTGTATGGCCCGATGGCGCGCACCGAGGCCAGCAATGCGCCCGTGACCGAAGTGGAATTTGAGCATCAAGCTGGTCGTACGCGTGACATGCTGATTCCGTTGGCGGTGTTGGTTGTCTCC
This sequence comes from Gammaproteobacteria bacterium, assembly GCA_030426005.1. Lineage (GTDB taxonomy): Bacteria > Pseudomonadota > Gammaproteobacteria > Arenicellales > Arenicellaceae > Arenicella. The sequence continues at coordinate 6,371 of JAUHZM010000013.1, read as the reverse complement.
ATGCTTGGGTTTATGGTCTGGACCGGCGGTGGCGACATTATGGCTGGCAGCGGTTCGAAGTCGGTGTTGTATGCCACTGCATTGGCCACGACCGTTGGCTATCTGATGCTGGTGACGCAGGCACGCTTTACCGGTCGTCAGGTGTTGGATGAGGGCTTTAAGGGCATGGGCGAGCTGTTACCACTGGTCACCATTCTGCTGTTATCGATTGCCCTCGGCGCCAGCGTGAAAGAGTTAGGCACCGGTGTGTTTATCGCAGGCCTGGTGGCAGATTACTTACCCTTGTTTACCGTGCCAGCCATCGTGTTTATTGCTGGTGCTTTTGCGTCCTTTACCACCGGCACATCGTGGGGTACTTTTGCCTTGCTGGTGCCGATTGCGATGCCGATTGCACTGAACTTAGGCCTGCCACCGTCATTAATGTTGGCAGCCGTATTAGGCGGCGGTGTGTTTGGTGACCATTGTTCTCCGGTGTCGGACACCACGGCGGTGTCCTCACTCGCGGCGGGATGCGATATTCTGGATCACGTCCGCACGCAGCTGCCTTACGCGCTGGTGTGTGGTGTGATTACAGTGGTGGCGTATCTGGTCATGGGTTATATGGTGGTTTAAGTGTTGGTCATGCGGAAAAAGATCGTAGGCTTTTCACTACTCGAGTTGATGGTGGTGGTCGCCGTGATCGCAATTCTGGCGACCTTGGCCTTGCCGTCTAACTTGGGCCGCATTACACAACAGCGTATGGTCGAAACCATCGAGTTGGTGGAGCCGTACAAAGCCTATGTGGCTGCGTATTACCGCAGTAACACCGGCAATTTTCCCGAGGACAATGCCGCTGCGGGGCTGCCAGAACCCGATAAGATTAAAGGCAATTATCTGCGGAGATTGGAGATTCGCGATGGTGTGATGCATTTGACGCTGGGTCAGAAGCTGCCTGATTCCTTGCACGACAAGGTTTTGTCGATTCGACCGGTGTACGTCAAGGACGAACCAAGCACACCAATCTCGTGGATTTGTGGAAACGCTGCGGTGCCGCCCGGGATGCATGCCGCGGGGACGAATTTGACTGACGTAGAAACCTTATTTCTACCGGGACGCTGTCGCTAATAAGTCGCTTACTTACATGGACTCGAGCTCTTCCCAGCGTTCAAACGCGGTCTCAAGCTCGGCTTGCAGTTCTTTGAGTTCGGTGCCGGTGGCGGCAATGGTGTCCGCGTCCTGCTGATAGAAACTGGCGTCAGCCATGGTGTTGGTCAAGCTTTCTATCTTGCTTTCCAGTTCACTGATCTTGGCGGGTAGGTGGTCTAACTCATACTGCAATTTGTAGCTGAGTTTTTTTGATTTTGCCGGTGCCGTGGCAGGTTTGGCGCTGGTTTGTTTCGCCGCGGGCGCTTCAGTTTCTGTAGGTGCTTGGTCGCGTTTTTGCGCCAGCCAATCCTGATAACCACCGACGTATTCATACACTTTGCCGTCGCCCTCAAACGCAATGGTTGAGGTCACCACGTTGTCAAGAAAAGTCCGGTCGTGGCTAACCAGTAACAGCGTGCCGGTGTAGTCCATCAACAATTGTTCTAGCAGCTCCAGCGTTTCGTAGTCGAGGTCGTTGGTTGGCTCGTCCAATACCAGGAAGTTGAATGGGCGGGTAAACAGTTTGGCCAGCATAAGCCGGTTACGTTCGCCGCCAGACAATTTGGCTGCTGGTGCGCGCGCACGCGAAGGGCTGAACAGGAAGTCCTGTAAGTAGCCCATGATGTGCTTGCGTTGGCCGTTGATCTCAATCTCCGTATTGCCGGAGACATTATCTTGCACACTCAGATCGTCGCGAATCGCCGCGCGATGCTGGTCCAGATAGGCAATTTCCAGATTGGTACCAATTTTGATTTGTCCGGACTGCGGCGCATTTTCCCCAGTGAGGATTTTGATTAAGGTGGATTTGCCGCACCCGTTGGGGCCAATAATACCGACTTTGTCGCCACGCAGGATGCGGCAACTGAAATCCTCGATGATGGGTTTGCCGTCGAAGCTCACGTGCAGATGCTCCGCTTCAATCACGACTTTGCCGGACTTACCAGATTGATTCAGACTGATGCTAGCCGTGCCTTGCCGTTCACGACGCTGGCGACGCTCTTCACGCATTTTCTTGAGTGCCCGAACGCGCCCTTCGTTTCGGGTGCGGCGGGCTTGAATGCCTTGTCGAATCCAGACTTCTTCCTGCGCCAGCTTTTTATCGAACTTGGCGTTGTGCGCGGCCTCGTCTTCCAGTGCTTTGGCCTTGGTGGTGAGGTAGCGTTGGAAATTGCCGGGGTAAGACGTGATCAAGCCACGGTCCAACTCGACGATGCGCGTACACAGCGCATCGATAAAACTTCGGTCGTGCGACACGATGATCAGCGTGACATTAAGGCCAAGGAGTAGGTTTTCTAACCACAGAATGGTGTCGATATCTAAATGGTTGGTCGGCTCATCCAGCAACAGAATGTCGGGTTCGTCCACCAATGCACGAGCCATCAACACGCGGCGTTTCATACCACCCGAGAGTTGCGCAAATGGAACATTGGGGTCTAGGTCAAACTTAGAACACAGGGTTTGGACACGTCGATCTAGGGTCCAGCCGTCGTGTTCGTTTAAGGCGTGTTGTAATTCCTGCGACGCGCTTTGTTGTGCGCCATCCAACAAATAATATTGCGCCAGCGTTTCGCCAGCTTCAGCATTGCCCAGTGCAATCACGCTGCGAATGTCGTAATCGATGTCGTTGGGAACTTCCTGAATCAAGCGCCCAGTGCGAGCGCCTTGTTGAATCAGCACTTCACCGTCGTCGGGCAATACCTCGCCATCAATCAATTTGAGTAAGGTGGACTTGCCTGCGCCATTTCGACCGATCAGGCCGATGCGTTCGTTCGGTTCGATAATCAGGTCGGCATGCTCTAAAATGGCATCCGCGCCGAAGCTAATGCTGACGTTCTTTAAGGCAATTATGGACATGGTGATGTGACGGCGTGCAAAACGGAGTGCAGTGTATCATTAAACGATTGTTTAGGTAGTGAGAGGTAGCGATGCTGGTCGAACAAATTGCGGTTGGAAACAGCCTGCGAAATTACATGTATTTGGTTGCGTGTGCGGAAACGCGTGAAGCGGTCGCCATCGATCCCCTAGATCATGCCAGCTTGCTTGCACGTGCGCGCACGCTGGGCTGGGACATCCGTGGTGTACTCAATACCCATGAGCATCACGACCATATCGGCGGCAATGAGCCAGTGATTCAGGCCACCGGCGCCACCTTGTATGCACACCACCAAGCGACTGACAAAATTCCAAATGTGGATGTCGGCTTGCGGGCTGGTGACAGTGTGCAGATCGGCACCTCAGTGGAGCTGATTACGCTCGATACACCGGGTCATACATTCTGTCACTCCTGCTTTTACTATCTGGGAGATGACAAGGCTGCGCCGGCATTGTTCAGCGGCGACACGCTGTTTAATGCGGGGGTTGGTAACTGCCACAATGGCGGCAATCCACAGACTTTGTACCAGACGTTCGCGGAACAGATTTTCAAGTTGCCGGACACCACTCGGGTGTATCCGGGTCACGACTATATTGTGAATAATCTGGAGTTCACACTCCGTTATGAGCCGGACAACGCGGCGGCGCAGAGCCTATTGGCGGCGATGCAGCAATGGCCCAGTGATAAACACTTTATCTCAAATATCGGTATGGAGCGTTTGGTAAATACCTTTTTTCGACTCGACAGTGGTTCCTTACTGGCCGAATTGAGTCAGCAATTCCCAGATTTAGGCACTTCACCGAGCGAAGAGGCTGTGTTCCTCAAGCTGCGTGAATTGCGCAATACCTGGTAATTATCTAAGCAAGCGCCGTCAACTTTGAATCGAGATACGCTTTTTCCACAAAGTTGCTACTCAGCTTAATGGCGACTCGGTAGTCCTGTTTGGCCTGCTCAAATTGGCCTGCGCGCGCAGCTAAGTCAGCGCGGGCCGCATAATATGGTTGATAGTCTTGCAATGCTGTTTCAAGCTCAGCCACTTGTTGTCGTATGTCGTGAATTGGTGCGATTTGCGCCGCGGCGACCAGTTCATTGAGTTTGACCACCGGGGATGGCACGAGTTTATATAACCGTCGATATAGGCGCACGATCTGCTCCCAGTCGGTGGTGTTCCATGAGTCGGCTTCACAGTGTACCGCGCTGATGGCCGCTTCCAGCTGGTACGGCCCGGGTTTGCCGCGGCGTAGTGTGTTGATCAGTCGTGTTCGGCCTTCGGCGATCTGGGTTTGATTCCAGCGTTTTCGGTCTTGCTCCGCCAATGGAATATACGCACCTTTGGGGGATTGCCGTGCAGCTTGACGCGCCTGGTGCAAGGTCAACAAGGCCAATAAGCCACTGGCTTCCGGGTCTGGCAGCAACTGATTTACCAGATTCGCCAGGCGCAGTGCCTCATTGGCTAAATCCGCGCGGCTTAGCGTTTGGCCTTCGAATGCGGTGTGAGATTCGTTGTAGATTAAGTAGATCACTGCCAGCACCGAATTTAATCGCGCGGGTAGATCGTCGCCGCTAGGAACTTCGTAGGCGATTCCGGTCGTGCGGATTTTTTGTTTGGCACGCACCAGGCGTTGTTGTATCGCGGTCTCAGAGCTTAGATAGGCCCGAGCGATCTCGCGCGGACTCAGTCCACACAGGGTTTTTAGCGTCAGTGCCACCTGAGCGGGGCGATTTAACGCTGGATGACAACAGGTGAAAATGAGCTTTAGGCGTTCGTCGGGGATTTCTTGTAGCGCTTCGTCAGAGACCGCTGAATCAAGCGAATCGACGGCGAATTGTTGCTGTAAGCTGTGATGGCGTTGTTGCTGACGCCAGACATCGACCAGCTTGCGTTTGGCGGTGGTGATTAGCCATGCCTCGGGTACGTCGGGTATTGAATCGCCCGACCATTGTGTGGTGGCTTTGGTAAACGCATCGTGCAGTGCGTCCTCAGCACGTTGAATATCGCCGCATTGCGCCACCAGATAGGCCAATATACGGCCCGATTTGGCACGGTACAGGTGTGCCAAATCGGTTTGCCAGTCGCGATCAGTCAAATTGCATCACGGGTCTGACTTCGATGCTGCCGTAACGAGCACTCGGTATTTGCGCCGCCCAATGTAAGGCTTCGTCCAGGGTCTCGCAATCGAAAATATAATAGCCACCGAGTTGTTCCTTGGTTTCAGCAAACGGGCCGTCCGTGATCTCGGCTTTGCCGTTGCGTAGGCGCACCGTGGTGGCAGTTGAGACGGGTTCCAGCGCGTTGCCGTCATCTGCGATCACACCAGCGGCGGCGGCCTTTTCGCCGAATTCAGTGTATTGTTGGATCAGTGTGTCGAAATCCACGTCGTCTGCGTCTTCCGTTGAATAGATAAGCGCCATATATTGCATTGTTTTTCTCCTGTTTACGTTAATGAACGAAACCGAGCTTGAAACGGTTTCAATCATCAGACGAACAAACTACGCGAATTTCGACAGTTTTGTTAAAAAAAAGGCTCATATTTTTCTCAATTCCTTATAATCACCGATCTACGCCGGTTTACGGCGATGTCAACTGTGGTTCACCGCACTCAACTTCAATTATCGGAGAGAATAACAATGTCGTTTGATGATCGTGATGGGTTCATCTGGATGGATGGAGAGTTTGTTGATTGGCGCGAGGCGAAAGTCCATGTGCTAACCCATACCTTACATTACGGAGTCGGTGTGTTTGAAGGTGTGCGTGCGTATGCAACGGATCAGGGTCCGGCAATTTTCCGCTTAGGTCGTCATACTGAACGTTTACTGCAGTCGGCCAAAATTATGGGCATGACAATTCCGTTTTCGGTTGACGAAATCAACGCCGCGCAATGTGAAATCATCCGCAAGAATCAGCTGAAGACGGCGTATCTGCGTCCAATGGCGTTCTATGGTTCGGAAGCCATGGGCCTGCATGCCAAAGGTTTGAAAGTCCACCTGAGTATCTCGGCCTGGGAATGGGGCGCGTATTTGGGTGACGAAGCACTGGAAAACGGCATCCGCATTAAAACGTCCTCGTTTAATCGTCATCACGTTAACAGTACGATGGCGAAAGCAAAAACCAACGGTCACTACACCAACTCGATCATGGCCTTGCAAGAAGCCGAGAACGCTGGCTATGACGAAGCCTTGATGTTGGATACCAATGGCTACGTCGCCGAAGGCAGTGGCGAAAATATTTTCATCGTGCGTCGTGGCAAAGTGTATACACCAAGCCTGACCTCCGCGTTGGAAGGCATCACGCGTGACACCGTAGTCCAGCTTATGCAAGAAGACATGGGGCTGGAAGTGATCGAAAAGCAGATCACACGTGATGAAGTCTACA
>JAUHZM010000012.1 GCA_030426005.1 Gammaproteobacteria bacterium | reverse complement strand
TGATGGTGTAACTGCTGATACCGAGGGGTTCCATAAAGAAGTGGACTTCGCCGCCGCGTGGCGAGGCAAAATCGACCTCAAACCCATGGCTTACAAATACATGGTATGGCGGCGCAACTTCCCAAAGGTTATTGCGCGCTTCGTGTTTTTCGGGATCACCCATGTCCAGCATATTGGACGCAATAATTAAGACTTTACGGGATTCCTTGGCTGCGACCGGGTTTGTGCTAAGCAGGGCGAACGCGATCAACGCGTAAGCTAGATGATGTAATTTCATATGTTGGACCTCTAAGCGGTGCCGGGCATCCGTGCGTGGTCCTGACACCGCTGAGTAAGAATTAGAGTTCTTTAATGCGAACACTACCGCCGCTGGTCGCTAGTTTTAAGCGCGGACCACCGCCGTTAATTTCGCCTTTGATACGCGTTTGTTTTAGGGTGCCATTCACTGGAATCTCGCTGCTGACGCTGCCGCCGCTGGTGCGTGCTTCCAGGTCAACTGCGATGCCCGGTGCTAGATACGCCGTTACGCTGCCGCCCGATGTGGTTAAAGCGCTGTCTTCGGTTGGTTGCTTGGTGATTTTGGCCGTGATGCTGCCGCCAGACGTGTGTGCTTTCAGATTGCCAGCCACTTCACCAACCTTGATTGAACCGCCCGAGGTGCGAACGTCGACGTCCCCGACGATGTCACCGACTCGGATGCCGCCACCCGAGGTATGCGCATCGATATCGCCAGTCAGATTAGCCACTTCGATGCCACCACCACCAGTCCGAAGGTGCACATCGTAGCGCGTTGGGACGACCACTTTGTAATGCACATCGAGGCTAAAGCCACTGAACCAGTTGCCACTAGATTTCTTGCCGTAGATCTTCAGGTCATCCCCGGATTGATCCATGGTGACGGTAAAGTCGTCGGCATTGCGACCGCGTTTGTCCACCTCAACTTCAATCGTGTCGCGATCATGCGTGGAGACTTCAATTGAGCCGGCGTCGGAGTCGATAAACAAGCTGCCGCCTTGTTCGACATCAAATGAGCGTTTCAGTGTCGCGGGTTTGGCCATGGAAAAACTTGCGACCACCAATAAGGCACAGGCGCCGATGACGCCAAGCAAAGTACTTTTCTTCATTGTTTAATGTCTCTATTTGTATTGCGTGTGTAATCTTAGATGCAGGTTTTTGGCATTTGGATTACACGCAGAGATAAAAAAGAGTATTTTTTTACCACAAGTACATGCTCGCGCGCTTGTTCAAAATATGAAGTTTGAACGCGGTAGTGCATGGGGCTTCAGCAAAACCATAACAGACGTGCAATGGCAGGAGGTGCTCTTCACGCGGATGGCAGTGGCGCGCGGATGGTGCTGACGCCCAGTCGATCAGCCGCTGTCGGCGCTGTGGTTCGCTTAATGTGTGATCACCACAGGTAGTAGACAGCCAGTCCTCAAAGGCCGCGTTTTTGGCGTCGGACTCCGCTGTGCGTGGCTGAAAAAATGCCTGCATGTTGTGGAAGGAGAAACCTGAGCCGATGACGAGAATATTCTGATCGGCGATACTGCGCAAAGCGCTCCCTAATTTAATGTGCGCAGCCGGGTCAAGGTTGTTTAGCAATGAGAGCTGCACGCAGGAAATTTCCGCCTCTGGGTACATGATCTTGAGTGGCACATACATGCCGTGATCAAAGCCGCGTTGCGAATCAAGTTTGGTGTTGATCTTTGCGTGCCGCAGCGAGTCCTGTAAGCGCTCGGCTAGAGCCGGGTTACCGGGTGCAGGATACGTGAGTTGATATGCCTCTGATGGAAAGCCGTGGTAATCGTAAATGAGATCAGGACTTGTGCCTGCAGTGATGGTGGTTTGAGGCGCTTCCCAATGTGCGCTGATCACCACTATAGCGCTTGGTTTTTCAATTTGGTTGGCGATGGCGCGTAAGCAGTCGACCATTTCCGCATGTCCCGGGTCGCCTAACAATGGCATTGGGCCACCGCCATGCGAGACAAACAGTGCACGAGATTTTTCGGTCATGAACGACACTCCAAATGTATTGATGATGAATTAGGATTAGCCAAATTCATCGGTTCACATGGCGCAATTTCAAGTGCTCGCACGCGCCGTACGCGTCTAAAACATTACGGAGCGACCACCATCCACGGCAATCACTTGCCCAGTAATGTAGTCGGCGTCGTCGATGAGAAATTGCACCAGTTTGGCGACTTCTTCAGGGTGCCCCATGCGTTGCATCGGAATTTTCTCCAACACCTCTTTGGGCGTGGCGTCTAACGAAGAATGTTCGGGCCACAGAATAGCGCCGGGTGCTACCGCGTTGACGCGAATTTCGGGCGCTAGATCACGTGCCAGTGATTTGGTTAGCATTTCCAATCCCGCTTTGGCCGAACAATAAATCGGGTGGTTGGCCATTGGATGGCGGGCGTGAATATCGACCAGATTAACAATCGAACCCTGGCGTTTACGCAGGTGCTTGACCGCTGCTTTGGCGATGAACGCCGGTGCCTTGAGGTTGCTTCCGACCAAGTCGCCCCAAAAATCGTCCTCAATAAGTTCGATTGGTGTGGGGTAAAACGTCGAGGCGTTATTGATGACCACATCCAAATTATCAAATGCTTTGACGCATTGCTCAATCATGCCTGGAATGCAGCTCAAATCGAGCAAATCACCTTGCACAGCGATGGCGCTATCTGCACGTGATTTGTTCAATTCATCGACTAAGCCGTGAGCGTCAGACGCGGAAGACCGATAGTGCACGGCAATATTATGACCGGCGGCGTGCAAGGTCAGCGCTATCTGGCGGCCAATGCGGCGTGCGCCACCCGTGATTAAAATGGATTTAGCAGAAGCGTTCATTTAAGGATGCAAATAACACGACAAAATCTTACTATATCGCATTCCCGTCAATTCGCATTTAACTTCCACGCCATCCGTATGGATTTATTTCACGCTGTGGTGCTGGCCATTTTACAGGGCCTCACCGAATTTTTGCCTATCTCCAGTTCGGCGCATCTGATTCTGGTACCGGAGCTGTTGGGCTGGCCAGATCAAGGCCTGGCGTTTGATGTGGCGGTGCATGTTGGCACGCTGTTGGCGGTGGTCTTATTTTTGATGCCAGAGATACAGCGCATCGTTCCGGCCTGGTTTGCGGGTTGGGGGAAGCGTAAATGGTCGAATGATGGTCAGCTTGGCTGGCTAGTGATCTTGGCAACAATTCCGGTTGGTTTGGTTGGGCTGCTACTCGGTGACTGGATCGAGCTCAATCTGCGCTCAGCGTTGGTGATTGCCGCCAGTACACTGGTGTTTGGCTTGCTATTGGGCTGGGCTGATCGCGGTGGTGATCGCAATCAGGCTGAGATGAGCGAGCTTAGTTGGAAGCACACCTTGTTGGTCGGTGCGGCGCAGGCCTTGGCCTTGATTCCGGGTACGTCGCGTTCCGGCATTACTATGACCGCGTTGTTGGCTCTGGGATATACCCGCACAGCAGCAGCACGTTTTTCTTTTTTGATGGCCGTGCCAGCGATCGCTCTACCGGGCTTGCTGAAGACCGTGGAGCTGACTGAGCAGGCAGCCACCACTGACTGGCGAGCGATTTTGGTCGGTGTTGTGGTGTCGGCGACGGTCGCGTTTTTGTGTATGAAAGTGTTTATGCGTTTTGTTGAACGAGTCGGCATGTTGCCATTTGTTATTTACCGAATTTTATTGAGCCTGGTTATAGTAGGATTAGTTGTATGAGTGAGTCCGATTTCCGCCAGCGTTTTGTCTTTGACGAGTTGGATGTGCGTGGCTGCATTGTGCGGTTGGATAAAACCAGCCAAACGATTCAAGACACCCATCATTATCCGCCGCATCTAGCGCAAACTTTGAATGAGTTTGCGCTTGCCGCCACCCTGTTGCGTGACTCGATTAAGGTGCCAGGCAGTGTGACGATCCAGTTGCGTACACCAGGGGCAATCTCGTTGATGATGGCGGACTGCATGGCAGATCGACGCGTGCGAGCGATCGCGGAATATACCTCCGAAAATCTGGCACCAGACGCAGCGATACGACTAGATGAGATGGGCGCAGGTTCAACCTTGGCGATCACCATTACGCCGGAAGAAGGCGAGCGATATCAAAGTATCGTACCGATTGAGCACGCTACCCTCAGTCTGTGTTTGGAAGACTATTTCGCACGGTCCGAGCAGTTACCCAGTTTGTTCCAATTCTTCACTGATGGGCGCGTGGCACTGGGCATTGCCTTGCATGCCTTACCGCCAGAGAAGGTGCGCGACGCGGCGGTTACTGCTGACCACTTTTCACGTTTAAAAATGCTGTTGTCGAGCCTATCGCAGGAAGAAGCACTGACGTTGCCCTCGGCAGAGATTCTTCGCCGTTTGTTTCATGAGGAAGCGTGTCGGCTGTTCGATGCGCACTCGGTGGAATTTGGCTGCGTCTGTTCGGCGCAGAAGTCGCTGGACGCTGTCGCCGCGCTGGGTGAAGAAGACGTGCGCGCATTAATCCAAGAACAACAAGACGCTGGGCATCAAGCACTCGTGGTTGATTGCCACTTCTGTTTCCAGCGCTATGAACTCGATTTTAACGACATAACCAATCTGTTTTCGTCATGAGTACCTCACTGAAAGACCAGCTGCTGGCCGCAGGACTGGTGAAAAAAAAGGACGTTCAAAAAGCTAAGTCGGCAAAGAAAAAAGCGCCGAGCGTGCCTAAGAAAAAACGCAATAAGCTAAGCGATACCACCATGCGGGCACAGCGCGCCATGCTGGATAAGGCCAAAAAAGACAAGGCCTTGAATGAGCAGCGCAAGGCGGAAGCCGAGCGCAAGGCACGGTATGCGCAAATCAAACAATTGGTGGACGGCGGTAAGCTGGATCGCAAAGATGGTGAAACGGCGTTTAATTTCACGCACAAGAAAAAGGTGAAAACGATATACGTAACAGAAGAACAACATCGACTGTTAAGTAAGGATCAAGTGGTCATTATTGCGATGGACAACGAACTGTTTGAGATTGTGCCCAAGAAAGTCGCTGAGCAGGTGGCCAAGCGAGAGTCGCATCGCGTGATTCAACTCGCTAGTACACAAAGCGATGCCCCAGCGGCCGACGACCCTTACGCGGATTATCAAATTCCTGATGATCTGATGTGGTAAACCGATGAGCAATACGCATCCGTTGTTGCAGCGCAGTATTGAGTGGTTGAGCCAGGCGATTTCGCTTTACTGGCTGGTTGGTTCAGTGCTGATCTTGCTGGTGTGCTTGCTGTTTCTGGCACTACGCGCCAAAAAACGTGTGAACGCCCTGTCGGAAATAACGCAAACGCAAGCCATCAGCCTGGCCACACAGACGCAAAAAATCGAGCACCTGGAGTTGGATCGTCAGCAATTAGCGGACAAAACCGATAAGGCGTCGCTGGAGATTACGCGGTTAGCAAGTGAAACCGCCGAGTTAAAAAGCAGTCGGGATGAAAAAGTAGCGCAACTTTCCGCCAACGAAAAAGAGCGACTTGGTCTGCGTGAGATGCTGGAGAACTATCAGCGTAAAGTAGCGCGATTGGAAGCGGACGTGCGCGAGCAGAATGCGCGTATTCAGTCCGAGCAAGAGAAGTTACAGGAACTCAAAGTTCAGTTTGAGTCGCAAAAGGCGCAACTGAAGAATGAGTTCAAGGTAGTCTCTGAGGAGATCATTCGGGAACGCCAGGCCATGTTGGCGGAGCAAAATAAGGAAGGTGTTGGTGCCTTATTAAAGCCCTTGCAAGAGCAGATTGACGGTTTTCAAAAGCGCATCAATCAGGTGCACGACGAAGCCGTTAAGGGTAACACTAGCCTTAAAACCGAGATTGAGAATGTCATGAAGATGGGCATTCAAATGCGCGATGAAGCGAATAATCTCACCAGTGCGCTAAAGGGAAGTTCGCAACAGCGTGGTGCTTGGGGCGAAGCGCAGTTGGAGCGCACATTGGAGATGAGCGGGCTGGTGGAGCACGATCACTACGAGAAACAGTCGTCATTTGTGGACGACAATGGACGTCGCAAGCAGACCGATTATTTGATTAAACTGCCTGGTGATAAATGCATCGTCATCGACAGCAAGGTGTCCTTGAACGCCTACGAGCGGGCGTCCAGTGCCGATGACACTGAGCGCAGCGTGGCGATGAAAGCGCACGTGGCTGCGGTTCGCAATCACATTGTAGACCTGGCTTCGAAGGACTACACCAACCTCTATGGCGTTCACAGTCCGGACTTTATCCTGATGTTTATGCCAGTCGAGCCAGCTTACATCGAAGCCTTAAAGCACGACACCGAACTGTTCGGTTTTGGCTATACACGCAATGTGGTTCTGGTGTCGCACACCACGCTGATTCCAATTTTACGCACCGTCGCCAACTTGTGGATGCTCGACCGAAGCAACAAAGAAGCGCGCTTACTCGGTGAACGCGCTGGTGATATCTACAACTCGGTGGTGCTGGTCTCAGAGCGATTAGAGAAACTCGGCAAAACACTCAACACCGCGAGCACACATTTTAATCAAACCGTCACTGCGCTGTCAGGCAATCAAGGTTTGCAGGGCAAAGTACAGCGTTTTAATGAGCTGTCAGCCAAAGCTAACAAGACCATGCCAGAGTTGGAGCACTCACACATTGAGTTTGATACCTCCAAATTAACGGCACAGCGCATCGACTCTAAACCTAACGACGATAATAATAACGAGTGAGCGACCATCAATGACACGGCGACGAAGGGTAGTAAAAGCGGTACTAGGACTGATTTTAATACTGCTTGTTGGGTTCTTTTGGTTGGCGCCACCCATGGTAGATAAAAAGCTTAACCAGGTGGTTGAACACGCTCCGTATGCTGTCTCCGCAGAGGCTGAACGACTGCATAGCGAACTTCTGGTTGGTGATTGGCATGCAGACAGCTTGTTGTGGCGTCGTGCTTTGGATCAGCAGCATGACTATGGCCATGTTGATATTCCTCGACTGCAAGCAGGGAACGTCGGTCTGCAAATGTTCACTACCGTGACCAAAGCGCCGCGCGGACTGAATATTCAGGAAAACCATGCTGATAGCTACGACGATATTACCTCGCTGGTGTTGGTTCAGCGTTGGCCACTTCGAACCTGGTTCAGTTTATCGGAGCGTGCCTTGTATCAAGCAGAGCGATTGGCAGAAACCATCGATAAAAATCCACAAGACATCATGTTCGTGCGCACGCAGGCCGAGTTGAAAACTTATCTAACGCGTCGTGCGACCGAGCCGCAGTTAGTCGGTGCATTGCTGGGCACTGAAGGCTCACATGCCTTGGATGGCGAGCTTGAAAATGTTCAGCGTTTTTACAATGCCGGCTTTCGAATGATGAGCCTGCAACACTTTTTCGATAATCGCTTAGGCGGTTCGCTGCACGGCGTTAGTGGCGCTGGATTAACTGATTTTGGTCGTGCAGTAGTACGACAGATTGAAGAGCTGAACATCATTCTCGATTTGTCGCATTCGTCTGAAGCTGTGGTGCGAGACGTATTGAGTATGGCGCAACGCCCCGTGGTCATTAGCCACACTGGTTTCAAAGGGCATTGCGACACTGGCAGGAATATTGCCGACGACTTAATGCAGCAGATCGCCAGCCGTGGCGGATTGATTGCGGTGGGATATTGGGATGCCGCGGCTTGTGGTGTCACTCCAGCGTCAGTAGCCGAGGCAATTGTATATGGCGTGAAATTGATCGGTGCAGAACATGTTGCACTGGGATCGGATTTTGACGGCACGGTAACGACGGGTTTTGATACCAGCGAGCTTGCGGCAATAACGGATGCCCTGCTCGCCAATGGTCTCAATGAAATGCAAATACGCCAAGTGATGGGCGAAAATATGGCGCGCTTTTTGGGGCGTTATTTGCCCGAGTAGCAATGACGGTATTTGCTCGATTGTCTTGGCACCTTAGACGGCATTTTCCGCTTGCTGTTTGCCTGCTAATGCTGGCAACCCAATCGTCGGTGCAGGCACAGAGTGACGATGACGATTTTATGTTGACGGTGCTGCCCGCCATTCTCAGTGGTGTGAAAACACTGCCAGTGCCGATCGACTTCAAGGTTCAACTCCCAACACATATGCCAGTCAATTCCTACACGGTTGAATTGACACGTTGGAATATCCCGAATGACGGGCGCAACCCGGTGGCCACCACTGACGGTCTGCAAGCGGCCTTAGACTGGGCCGATGCTGAGGGCTTCAACCAGGTAGTCATTCCAAACGGGCAGTATCTATTGGGCAAGTACGGAAACGCGATCTATCAACAGGGGCTCGACTTGCACAGCAATATGCGCTTGGTGCTGAGTTCCAATACCGTGTTGCGCATGGCGGCCAACAACAGGTGGAACTACTGTGTGCTTCGCGTCAGTGGTGAGCAGAATGTAACGATTCAGGGTGGGACCATCGTCGGCGATCGGGCCACGCACCAGTACACACCACGTAGTTCGGATGGTGGCACTGCGCACGATGAAGGGCACGGGATCTGTATCTGGAGTGGCAGCCGGCGCGTGTTGGTTGAGAATATGGTGATTCGTGATTTGACCGGTGACGGCTTGTTGTTACTGGATGAGGCGACCGATATCACGATTCGCAATAACAATATTTTTAATAATCGTCGACAGGGGATTTCGCTGGTTGGAAGCTTGCGCGTGCTAATTGAGAACAATGAGATTCATCATATCAAAGGCACTGCGCCCCAGTTTGGAATCGATATTGAAGGTGCAGGGCGGCGTGACCGTGACATTGTGATTCGCAAAAATTACTTTCATCATAATCGTGGCGGCGACATCGTTAGCAGCACGGGGCGCAATACCTTTATCATCGACAATGTGATGGAACAGGGCGCTGGCAACACCTATGTGGATGGGCCGATTGTGACTTGGCATAAAACCAGTCATGTGATCGCACACAACCGTATCACCATGTTGAGCCGCTCGGCTAATGGCTTGCTGGGCTATATTCAGTATTCCAGCGGCGGGCCAAAAGGGCATAACGAAGTCACCTACGTGCACGATAATGTCTGCAATGGCTGTGGTATGTATATGTACAAAAGTGCCGATGCGGACATTCGCCGCAATGTCTGGTCAGGCTATTTTCTGGCCTTAAATGAATTTGACAATGCGGTGGTGATTGATAATCAGACGTCAACGCACCCAAATCCTGGCAGCCCGCGGTATTGTTGGTCGTATCGAATTCGACAGACTACCGGGCGCGCCGAAGGCAATACACACAACGGTGAGCCCGTGGTTTTGCCGTTGTCTTCCTCGCCGTGGACGACCGCGTGTCTACGATGATCCGGTACCGGCGATTCCGCACTAACAATGAGCAACACAATGGAATTTAAAGCCGCACAGCAAGACATGCGCACAGGCTATTTTGGTGGTGCGCCAGGCATGTTGGTTTCCGGTTTGGTGTGGCTACTGGCTGGTGTGGTTGGTCTGCTGGTATCACAACAGGCCAGTGTCCTGACCTTGTTCGTTGGTGGTATGGCGATTCATCCACTCGGCAGTGTGCTGGCAAAATTGTTGGGCCGCAGTGGCACGCATACGCCCGGAAATCCTTTGTTGCCGTTGGCACTGGAAACCACGATTCTGTTGTTTATCGGCTTGTTTCTGGCGTTTTCAATGTTGCAAATCAACAATCAGTATTTCTACCCGGTGATGTTGTTGATTATTGGTGGTCGCTACCTAATGTTCTCATCACTCTATGGAATGCGAAGCTACTGGGTGATCGGTGGCCTTTTAGCGGCCAGCGGCGCGGCCTGTTTCGTTTTAGACGCAGAATTTATAGTTGGCACCTTTGTTGGCGGTGTGATTGAAGTGCTGGGCGCGGCGCTGATTTTTAATTCGGCACGCCGCGAGGCACCGCTTTAATCGCATCCAGCCTGGCTCGGTGCACTTTTTGTTGAATCTTTTTGCCGTCCGTTAACCCTCGCGCTAAGGCCCCAGCATCTACTTGTTTGGCGGCCTGTTGGAAGCGAAGAAATAGGTCGGCTTGTCGGTAATCTCGGTCTTCGAAACCCGTTCTGCCACGCGCATCGGCAATACAGCACAAGGCGATCTGTTGTGCCCGCTCATCGTCCATCAGGCTGCGTGTGTTCTCGAGCATGGCAAGAATCGTTTGAGGTCGCAGCTCAAACATTTTGTGCATGTGTAAGTGATATTCAGAGACAGCCAGAGCCAAAGATTGGAACTTTTTCGGTACGCGCAAACGGGCACACAGGGAACGAACCACCGGTAAACCACGCTGCTCATGACCTTTGTGCGACGGTAATTCATCCTTCGGCGTTTCTGCTTTGCCTAAGTCATGCACGAGTGATGCAAACCGAACTAATGGGTCATCACTTAGTCGAACAGCCTGTTCTACCACCATCATGGTGTGAATGCCGGTGTCTACTTCAGGGTGGTACTTGGCGGTTTGTGGAATGCCAAACAACGCATCAATCTCGGGCAATACGCGTGCCAATGCACCGCAGTCACGCAGTACCTGGAAGAATATTTGTGGCGCATCGGTATCAAGTGCTTTGCGCATCTCCGCCCAAACGCGTTCCGGCACCAGCGCGTCGACTTCGCCATTCGCGACCATCTCGCTCATCAGCGCCTGAGTTTCGGCGGCAACCTTAAATTTAAAGCGCGCCGCGAATCGCGCGGTGCGTAACACGCGAACCGGGTCTTCCACGAAGGCCTCCGACACATGCCGCAGAACGCCGTCTTGCAAATCCTGCTGACCTTGAAATGGATCAATAATCACACCGGCTTCATCCTCGGCCATGGCGTTAATGGTCAGGTCGCGGCGTTGCAGATCTTGCTCTAAGGTGATGTCAGGCGATGCATTGAACTGAAAGCCTTGATAGCCCTTGGCCGTTTTACGTTCGGTGCGCGCAAGAGCGTGTTCTTCGCCGCTGTCGCGATCGATAAACACCGGAAAATCCTTACCGACCGGTAAATAGCCCAGTTCGACCATGCGTTCAGGTGTGGCGCCAACCACCACCCAGTCGCGGTCCAATACCTCTCGGCCCAGAAGGCGATCGCGAATTGCGCCGCCAACCAGGTACTTCTTGATGCTGCTCATGGAAATCTGTACGACAGGACCTATTGGATTCCGTAGGTCTCGCGATAGGCGTGCATGCGGTCCAAGTTCTCGGCTTGTTCCGGACGCTGTTTTAAGTATTCGATTAAATCATCCAGCGTGGCGATGGCTTTAACTGGAATACCGAATTCCGCTTCGACCTGTTGGATCGCTGACATCTCGGTGACTTCGCCGTCTTTTTGCCCTTTCTCCTGACGGTCCAGCGCTAGGAACACGGCAGACGGCTTCGCACCAGTGGCCTCAATCAAGGCGACTGATTCGCGGATGGCCGTGCCGGCCGTGATGACGTCGTCGATGATGGCGACTCGGCCCTGCAGTTCTGCGCCAACCATATTGCCACCTTCACCGTGGTCTTTCTTTTCTTTGCGATTGAACGCAAATGGGATTTCCTTGCCGGATGCTTCCGACAGCGCCATCGCAACCGCACAAGATAAGGTGATGCCTTTGTACGCTGGGCCAAACAACACGTCGAACTCGATATCAGAATGTTCGATGCTGGTCGCGAAGTAGCGACTGAATTGCAGCATGGTCGCACCACTGTTAAAGAGCCCAGTGTTGAAGAAGTAAGGGCTGGTGCGGCCAGACTTGAGTTTGAATTCGCCGAATCGAAGTACGCCGGTATTGAGCGCAAAATCGATAAATTGTTCTTGGTATGGAAGCATAGTCATTAATCTTTGTGGCAATTCAAGTATGATACCCGCTGACACAAAATTCGCCACTCAAAATCATGAAAGTAATATCGATCAATGTTAATGGCATTCGCGCCGCAGCACGTAAAGGGATGTATGATTGGCTGCAAACCATGGACGCCGATGTGGTGTGTTTGCAGGAACTTAAAGCACAGCCCGATCAAATCGAGGGCGCGCCGTATCACCCAGAGGGATACCACACGTTTTTCCACTCAGCAGAAAAGAAAGGCTACAGCGGGGTTGGTCTGCATTGCCGACAAGAACCGGATGCCGTGCATGTTGGTCTTGGTGACGGGTTTGCCGATGTGGATAGCGAAGGGCGCTATATCCAAGCGGATTTTGGCGATCTGAGTGTGGTGTCATTGTATATGCCTTCGGGCTCTAGCAAGGATGAGCGGCAGGCGTTTAAGATCGAGCTGATGGCGCGTTTCGAAGCACGTTTAGCCGAAATAGCCGCATCTGGTCGTAAATACATTATTTGTGGTGACTGGAACATCGCGCACAAAAAAGCCGACATCAAGAACTGGCGAGGCAACCAAAAGAACTCTGGCTTTTTACCCGAAGAGCGACAATGGATGGACTGGTTGTTCGGTGAATCCGAGAGTGAAACCGCTGACACGGTCCGTGGTAACGCGGGGTTTCATGATGCCTTTCGTATTATCAATCAGGAGATTGAACAATACACTTGGTGGTCAAACCGCGGTCAAGCCTGGGCAAATAACACCGGGTGGCGGATCGACTACCATGTGATTACTGACAATTTGAAAGACAAAGTGGTCCCAGGTTCGGCGCACATTTATAAAGAACAGCGGTTTTCGGATCACGCACCACTGACCATTGAATACGATTTGTAAGGCGAGCCGCCCGTGGCTTCGATAACGCACGACGAGACGCAAGCACCGATCCGCTGGTGGCGAGAAAAACCAGTATGGATCATGTTGTTGTTGGGATTCTCGGCGGGGATCCCGATCCTGCTTATTTTCTCGAGTTTGTCCTTGTGGTTGCGGGAGGCCGGGGTCGAAAAGTCGTCGGTCACGTATTTTAGTTGGGCGGCACTCGGTTACTCATTTAAATTTATGTGGGCACCTCTGATTGACAAGGTGCCGGTACCGATTCTGAGCAAACTGCTTGGGCGTCGTCGTGGTTGGTTATTGGTCTCGCAGTTGGCGGTCATTGGCGCGATTTGCTGGATGGCCAATATTGACCCGCAACACAGTCTGGTGGCCATGGCGCTGGCAGCCGTGCTGTTGGGTTTTTCGTCTGCCACTCAGGATGTTGTTATCGATGCGTTTCGGATTGAGTCGTCCAATGCACGAATGCAAGCGATTTTGGGGTCGACCTATTTGACTGGGTATCGCGTGGCGATGATTGTGGCCGGTGCCGGGGCGTTGTATCTGGCAGAGTACTTCGGCAGTACCACTGATGTGTATTCCTATGAGGCGTGGCGTAATACCTATTTTTGTATGGCGGCCTTTATGTTGGTCGGTGTGCTGACTACCTTGACGGTGCGCGAACCCGAGCATGAGGGCGTGGATTATCCATACCCAACCAAAGACTATCTGCGTTTTACCGAGGTATTTGTGGTCTCGGTGATGGCCGCCGTGGCGGTGTTTTGGCTGGCACCAAGCGCGCCGATTCTGGCTGATGGTGGCGTGCAACACCTGATCTCATTTATCTACGGCGCGTTGGTATTGGGTGTCGCGCTGGTGGTAGCGTATTGGGTTGCGCGCATGAGCTTGCGCTTGGAGTTCGCTAATCCTGATATGGTGGATCAGGGCTACGTTGCGCCGATTAAAGATTTTCTCAAACGTTACGGTGCTTTGGCGGTTTGGGTGTTAATTTTAGTTGGCTGTTACCGGATTTCGGATATTGTGCTGGGTATTATCGCCAATGTGTTCTACCAAGATATGGGGTACTCCAAGTCTGAGATCGCCAGTGTGACTAAGGTTTTTGGCGTGTTGATGACCATCCTCGGCAGCTTTCTGGGTGGCTTTCTCGCTTTGAAGATCGGCGTATTGCGAAGTTTGCTATTGGGCGCAGTACTGGTGGTGCTCACCAATTTGTTATTTGTGTGGCTGACTGTGGTCGGCGACCAGTTCAATTACCTAGCGATTCCGCTGCCAAGCTTTTCGTTCAGCGAAGGTTGGAGTGGCTGGACCAGTGTGACGCTACCGCGTGAGTTGACCATTGTGATTATTATGGACAATCTCACGCAAGGCATCGCGTTGATCGCGTTTATCGCCTGGCTATCCAGCTTGACCAACATCTCATTTACCGCAACGCAGTATTCTTTATTCAGCTCTATCATGACCCTAATCCCCAAGTTTCTGGGTGGTTATTCGGGTACCTTGGTGGACATGTTTGGTTACACCAACTTCTTTCTTTTCGCCAGCGCCTTAGGTCTGCCGGTGATCGCGCTGATCCTCTACCTTTCTCGTCATATGGACCTTAAGCCGGTGGCACCGATCAAGGCTGGATAATTTGCAGTAATCGCTCTTTTGCTGCATCGACTTCTTCTAATCCGTTTAGGTTTTTCGCCACCATAGCGATTTCGCCTTGGCGACCGTGTGCGAACAAAGCGTAATACTGTTTGGTGATTTTGCCGCTTGTTGTGCTGTGGCTTTGTCGCTCTTTAAACTCTTGAAAGGAATATGAAGGAACAAACTGCTTTTTTAGTCGGATGCCGAACAGGGAGCGATTCGCGGTGATCCCTTCGGGCCCCAGACGAACTGACAGGCCACCACCAAACCAAGCTAGGCCGGCTAGCATGGTGATACCACCAATCAGCGGAAATAAAATATTGAAGATCAGGTCTGGAATAGCTAAACCGGCGATCACAAATATCAGGCCTATTGCGCCCATTAGCAATCCAGACCATTGTTGGTAAGCTGGGTAGTGCAGACTGAAACCTCCTCCTGAAGGTTGCAAATCTAGCACACTGCCAACTAAGACCTCATGCGCGGATGTCATGGCCGAGGAGGTCATTATGTGCGCTTCGGGATTCTGTATCGACGAGGCAGCACCCGTATCGAACACCGGCAGATCGTCGTAGCTTCGCTCAATTTTAGTGCCGTCGGCGAGCTGGACAACGAAATTCAGCTCCCAGTGTACTCGTGGAATATCCAGCGGTGGATCCGAGGGTTTTAGTCCGGTGTCGTTCAGATCGAAGCAAAAGCTGGCTCGTAAGCCTGAACCGGTTGAGCTTATGGCGGGAATCATGCGCCGTTGCCATAAAACTTTGTTGCGCGTTTCTTTGCCGCTGCGATACTTGCGTAGGCACTGTAAGCGAACTTCCGTGGATTTGGGTTGTTGTCGCACCGGAATCTTCAGATCAATGTGGCCACCAAACTGACCGCCGATCGACCCAGGATACGGATCCATCGTGAAAGGCATTGGGCCGGTAAGGTCGTAGCTCTTCTTGAGGCGATACCAGTAATAGAGCAGTCCAATGCCAATGGCTGGAAAGATCAGCACCAGTAATGCGGCGTATTCGCCTTTCATAATGGCCTGCGCTGCGGCAAAGAAGCCTGCGAGTGATATCACATTCCAGAACAGTGCAAAGTACAACATAAACGTGGTACCGGCTTTGCTGTTCGACAAGCGTACAGGGTCCTTCCATTCTTGATAAGCTAGCCACGGTGTGTCGTCACTAACACCGGCCAATTTTTCCCCGGCGTTGCGGTATTTGATCATGGCGTAGATACCACCGAAACCGATGCCACCAAAGATCAGCAGGAACATGCCTGAAAACAGCAGCATGCCCCAGCGCAGGTTACGGTCAAACACGGCTGAGCTGGGATCGTCGGGGTCAACCCAGACCATAAATTCGCCACCACGGCTGGCAATGCGAGATAACTCTCGATGGAGATCCTGTTGATACGAACCGATATTGTCGCTGCCTGATGACCAGCCGAGGCGATCTGAGGTGTAGTCCTGACCGTTGTATTGGTAACGGTATTTTCCAATCGCTTTGTAGGTGGTCGAGTCATCACCACGGTACGACTTTAATTCGTGCGATAACAATTCTGCACGCGCCTGATTCCATGAACGCGCATCCAGTGTATTGGTAATGGACGGTAAGCCCTGAAAAACGAAAATACCGACACCAGCCGCCGCAAAGACACCAAAGAATAGGATCCCAACCAAATTTCCTTTCACTTATTTTACTCCTTCGACATTCACTGCACGACCTTGGCAGTAACTTTGTTATGCTTGCAGCAAAAGTACCATACCCCACAAGCCGAGTGCCATTTCTTCGCCATGCAATTGCAGTTTGATAATCGTTTTGTTGCGGCCTTGCCCGCGGACCCAGAAACTACCAATCAACGACGTCAGGTGCATAGAGCTGGGTATTCTTGGGTGACGCCAACACCCGTCGCCAACCCTAGTTTGGTAGCGGTCGCGGATGAGGTTGCCGACTTATTGGGGCTAAGCGTCGAGGACTGTCAAAGCCCAGAGTTTCTAGCGGTATTTTCCGGTAATAAGGTGCCCGCAGGGGCGCAACCGTTTGCGATGGCCTACGGCGGACACCAGTTCGGTAATTGGGCTGGCCAGCTGGGCGACGGACGCGCCATCAATCTGGGCGAGGTTATTGGCCGGGATGGACAAGCCTGGGCCATACAGCTCAAAGGCGCTGGGGCCACACCATATTCGCGTACTGCTGACGGACTGGCGGTGTTGCGTTCCTCCATTCGCGAATTTTTATGCAGCGAAGCAATGTATCACCTCGGCGTGCCGACTACGCGCGCCCTCAGTTTGATTCAGACCGGTGAACAAGTGATGCGAGACATGATGTACGACGGTAACGCCGAGTTCGAACCCGGCGCAGTGGTGTGTCGTGTCAGCCCCAGCTTCGTACGATTTGGTAACTTTCAGCTTTTCGCTGCGCGAGACGAGGTGGACGAACTGCGGATGCTCACTAATTTTGTTATCCAACAGCATTTTCCACATTTGCTGGATGACTTTGACACCGAGTCCCCCGAGTTGGTGGCGGCTTTTTTTGATGCGGTGTGCCAGCGTACCGTGCATATGGTGGTCGAGTGGATGCGGGTTGGTTTTGTACACGGTGTGATGAACACCGACAATATGTCGATTCTCGGTTTAACCATCGACTACGGTCCCTATGGTTGGCTCGATAGCTACGACCCTGACTGGACGCCCAACACCACGGATGCTCAGCACCGACGATATCGCTATGGCCAGCAGGCAAACGTCGCGCTCTGGAATTGCTATCAGCTCGCGAATGCATTGTACCCGTTGGTAAATGACAGCAAACCTTTAGAGGCTTCCTTGGAAGCATTTCAGGCCAGCTACCAGGCTCAATGGCACGCGATGATGGCCAGCAAACTGGGTTTGCTCGAGTTTAAACCTGAAGATGCTGACTTAATCGCTGCGCTGGAGTCGCTGCTAACGCACACCGAAACCGACATGACCTTGTTTTACCGATGTCTGTCGCAACCCGAGTTAACGGTCTCAACGTTTAAGCCCGCTTTTTATGCGGACGAGCTGAGTGCCGATTATCACTCTGCAATGACAGCTTGGTTGAAGCGCTATCAGGCACGATTGGCTCAGGACGGTCGGTCGCAAACTGCACGCGCGGCGGCGATGAACGCTGTAAATCCTAAATTTGTGTTTCGGAATTATTTGGCTCAGCAAGCCATCGAGTTGGCTGAGGCGGGCGATTTTTCTCGAATTCATACCTTACTGGATGTTTTGCGGAAACCGTATGACGCACAACCGGATCAATCTCAGTTTGCAGCTCGCAGGCCGGACTGGGCTAAAACCAAGGCTGGTTGTTCGATGCTGTCGTGCTCGAGTTAACTCGCTGGATGGCTGAGGGCATTACTGGAGCGTGATGAGTTGTTTCTTTAGCTCCAACTCTCGGCGTTTAAGTTCCAGTCTGCGCGCTTGAATTCGAATTAAACTCTGCTCGATCGCGAGTTGTTCTTCTTGCAGCTCATTCTGGGCAACACTGCTGGTCGCATCTTCTTCCTGCGCTTTGAGCGTTGCCTGATACGCACTAGAGCAAACCTCATTCGCGAGTTTGACTTTATCCGCATTGCACAATGTGCCCGAGGCGGCGTCGCACCAGGTCTTGGTGTCAGGTCGCTTTTTAATAACGGGCTGAACAGACCGGTTAGTGCATTTCACCCAAGCTTGTGTCATACCGTCTGCAGTTCTTGCTGCGCTGATCGACAGTGCTCGAGCGAAAGCAGCCTGGGAGGTAAGGGCGATGCTCACCAAGAGCAATGTGATGGCATAAGCGATGTTCTTATTGAGTTGCATAGGGCAAAGGTCGTCAGTGAATACTTTCGTTATCCAAAAGGATAATTAAAGTTGGCTTTGAATACAATTGGTTTGTCACACCATGGTGTAGGTAAAGTTAGTCCCCATGAAGGCGTTTAAGGCAGTATACTCAGCGTCATTCACTCGTCTCATTAATGGTCACGAATCCATCATGTCTACGGAAAAAATTGTCATTACCCTGTTCGCTAAAGATCGTCCAGGGATTGTTAGAACTTTGTCGAATACCGTGTTGCAACACGACGGCAATTGGTTGGAAAGCAGTCTATCTCGCTTATGCGGGCAATTTACTGGTATTGTGCACCTCACGGTCGAGGAAGCGAACAAACAAGACCTGTTAGTGGCACTGCGCGATCTAAGTGCCGAAGGGATTTTTGTCACAGTCCAGGATGCGTCCACCATTGAGTTGGATCAGGAAGAAGTCGACAGTGTACAGATCCTGGTCGAAGCCAATGACCGACCGGGTATTGTGAAGGAAATTACCGATAAGCTGGCGGATGCGAATGTCAATGTCGACAATATTGATACCGAATGTGAGAGTGCTTCGATGGCCGGTTACCCATTGTTTCGCGCTCACTTATTCTTAGCACTGCCAGAGGGTTTTAGCGAACAGGAACTGGAAACCCTGCTCGAAAGTGTCTCAGATGATTTGATGGTGTCGATCCTCGACGAATAAAACACGCGCTTCGCGCCATCCTAATAAAAATCCAACGGGTCGATATCCAGACTCCAGCGCACAGAGTTGGCCCGTTTTTTCGCCTCTTTATCGGTGCTCACATGGTACAGCCACTGTTGCAGCGTTGCATGTAAGGCAGATCGCTGTTCGGCAGTAATCAGTAGTTGTGCGCGGTAGCGACCTGCTCTGCGCTCCATCGGTGCCGGTACCGCATCCAGCACCACGACGCCTGCCTGTGCTTGAATGTCTTGTTTTGCACGCCGTAAAAATTGCATCGCGGCAGCCTGATGTGGAGACTCTGCGCGAATTAGGGCGAAATAGCCAAAGGGGGGGAAGTCGGCGGCTTCACGTTCACTTAATAACTGTTTCGCAAAGGCGTTGAAATCATGTGACTGGACCGACTTAAAAAGCGGATGGTCCGGAAAGCGGGTTTGAATCAACACTCGCCCCACGGTGTCACGTCGACCAGCACGTCCAGACACCTGTACCAATTGCTGAAACAAATGTTCGGGTGCACGGAAATCTGTGCTGTACAGACCCTGATCCACATCCAATACACCAACCAGACCGATATTGGGGAAGTCGTGGCCTTTGGTGATTAGCTGTGTGCCAACAATGATGTCTGCGTCACCATCTCGTGCTTGCCCCAGCATGGCTTCCAATTCACCTTTTCGGCGAGTACTGTCGCGATCAATCCGCAGTACTTCGGCGTGCGGAAAGCGCATCGCCAGTGCTTCTTCCACTCGCTGTGTTCCATCGCCGACCTCCACCAGTTCTTCGGCTTTGCAGTGATCACACTGTGGGGTAATTCGACCCTCGTAGCCACAGTGGTGGCAGCGCATGCGGTTTGCACGGCGGTGGATGGTGAGGTGCGAGTCGCAGCGGTGGCATTTGGCGGTTTGTTTGCAGGCGGCGCAATACAGCACTGGTGCAAACCCGCGTCGATTGAGGAACAACATAACCTGCTGTGAGTTCGCCAGCGTATGTTTGATGGCCTCCATCAATGCCGGACTCAAACCATCATTGCTGGGTTGCAGGTTCAAGTCGATCAGCTCAACTTTAGGCAGTGCAGTGTCGGTCGCCCGTCGAGTAAGGCTCGAGAGTTGGTACTTGCCGAACTGCGCGTTGGCGTAAGTTTCCAGTGCTGGTGTGGCAGAACCCAGAATAATTGGAATATTAGCCTTCTTGGCGCGGTAAATCGCGACATCTCGGGCTTGATACCGAACACCGTCTTGCTGCTTGTACGAGGCATCGTGCTCTTCGTCCACCACAATCAAGCCTAGATTAGCAAACGGGCTGAAAATGGCAGACCGAGTGCCTACAATAATTTTGGCGTCGCCGCTCGCCGAGTGCCACCAGGCGATATGTCGTTCGCGGTCATTGAGTGCAGAGTGCATACTCACAACGGGCACGGTAAAGCGTGTGGCGATTCGGTCCATCAATTGCGGTGTCAGGCCGATTTCAGGCACTAAGAGTAGAACTTGCCGTTGCTGATCAAGCACCTCCTGCATGGCCGCGAAATAGACTTCGGTCTTACCGCTGCCGGTGACACCGTGTAATAAGGTGCAGGAGAATTGCTGTGCTTCAAGAGCACCATGAATAGCATGGAATGCGGCTTGCTGGTCCGCATTGAGGTCTACTTCACTTGTGTCGGCTGAGGTGCTGGCGAGTTTCGGATGCTCAGTGTGTTCCGTAACCCAACCTTTCTCGATGAGTGATCGCAACGCCTGGCGCCAACTGGATGTCTCGTCTTTAAAGTGGGCGGCTGTGAGCTCCTGATGTTGCATAAAGCGCCTGATGATGGCCAATTGCAGCGGCGCTCGATTGAGTTCTTCCACCGGAGAGCTGCGTCCAAGGTCGGTCAATCGCCAACTTTTGACTGCGGGCGGTTCTAGATCGCCGCCCTGACGCAGAATGACTGGCAGCATCAGTTCGCAAACTTCGCCCAAGGGTGCCAAATAATACTGACTTATCCAGCTAGCTAGGGAGAGCAAATCTGGTGCCAGGACTGCACGCTGATCGATTGTCTCTTTGATGGGTTTTAGGCGACTAAGCGGTAGATCTGAATCGTCTTTCAGCGCCACCACAACACCGATGAGTGTGCGCGGACCGAACGGCACTTTGACGCGTGCCCCAAGGACTGGTAGGTCTTGCTCATTCGCCGGCAGAAAATCAAAGGTTTGCCTTAGAGGGACGGGAACCGCGACTGAAATAATCCGTGTAGTCATAGCTTATGTTGACCTTACCTTCGTCGAAGTTGAGGCCGAGGCCGCATGAATACTGGACTTAAAAACTTACTCACAAAGCCTGTGGATAACTTTGTTGATAAAACTACTGCACCACCTGTAACACACCGTAAACATTGGCTTTGCAAAATTTGCCTAAATTTTGAGCAATCTATTTTTATTAATATAATCAATGACTTATGAGATCTTGTTTATGACACTGAAATGACAGGCTAAAAAAAATTACAAAACTCTTGACATAAAAAAAATGTGTATAAGTGTGTTTTTGACCTCAGAAAGTCGTATCTGTGAGATTCTAAATTTTTCAATAAGTTAGCGATTGTTATTGTAACAATCTTTCAACAATTGCCGATTACTGAATCACTCAACTTGATGAGGTGGGGATAAGTATACGGCATCTTGCGCTAGTTCGTGACACCGCCTCGGGTGTGGATAAGAGCGTGGATTTCTGGTATCCAGGCGTGCGGGTTTTCGCTACTGACAAATCGGTTTTTCGGCTACACTGTAGCGGACTTTTAACTCACATGCCGTGGATACTCAATGGGCAAAAAACTGACCGCTAAAACAGCCGATAAATACGTGCTTTACCAACAGGCTGTGCAGTCTGCCGATCAGGATGTGGAATTTCTTATCGATACCTACAAAGCCATTCGTGGTAAAAAGCCAAAACACCTGAGAGAGGACTTTTGTGGC
>JAUHZM010000261.1 GCA_030426005.1 Gammaproteobacteria bacterium | reverse complement strand
GCCGCGCACCGCTTCCGAGATCAAGGAGCCTTTAGCGTAGGGATGGTAGAGACAGGTTGGATGAAATTGCACGAATTCCATATTCGCGATACGACACCCAGCACGCCACGCCATCGCAATCCCATCGCCGGTCGAGGTGTCTGGATTGGTTGTGTATAAGTATGCTTTTGAGGCGCCGCCCGTGGAGAGAATTACTGCTTTAGCGCCAAACGTTTTGACCGTATTTTGTTCAATATCCAGTGCGTACGCGCCATAACACCGCGTGCTGGATCGCCCCAACTTTTGCGACGTAATTAAGTCGATGGCAATGTGGTTTTCGAGGATAGTGACGTTCTTTTGCGCCCGAACATGTTGCTCTAGGGTAGTCTCAACTTCGCGCCCGGTAGCGTCTTTGGCATGGATTACGCGTCGATGCGAATGACCGCCTTCACGAGTTAGGTGGAAGTCGCTGTCAGGCCCATCGTACTCGGCACCATCAACTAAGGTGAATTGCACACCTTTTTCAATTAGCCAGTTGATCGCCTCAGGTGCCCCTTCGACGATCTTGCGAACCGCAGCGTCTTTGCATAATCCGGCACCGGCGGTATGTGTATCGTCAATATGCGCTTCAAAACTGTCGTCTTTGTCCAGTACTGCGGCGATTCCCCCTTGTGCATACAGGCTAGATCCCTCGGTCAGTTCACACTTGGACAACAGGGTGATCAAAACGTCTTCGTCAGCTAAGCGCAGTGCCAGACTGAGTCCAGCGGCGCCACCACCAATAATCAAGACATCAGAGAGGTGTGTAGTCATGAGCAGAATGAATAGAAGTTGTTCTGAAGATAACGCGGAGTATAGCCCAGCCACAGGGCGATTTAAGCAAATCCGTGAAACTTTGCGTACTATTCGTAACAGGGGTTTGCTAAAATAGCGCGTCGCGAGCGCTGGACGCTCGCGTTTGTATTTGCCGGTGGCAAAAATGATCCCTAAACCAATCTGAGTGCGCGTTAGTCGCCTCGATTTTGAGTACGATGGCGCACGATATTACCAAGATTCGAAATTTTTCGATTATTGCTCACATTGACCATGGCAAATCCACCCTGGCGGACCGTTTTATTAGTGTTTGCGGTGGATTGACTCAGCGCGAGATGGCTGAACAGGTCTTGGATTCCATGGATATTGAGCGCGAGCGTGGTATTACCATCAAGGCACAAAGTGTGGCGTTGTTGTACACCAGCAAAAATGACGGCCAGACTTATCAGCTGAACATGATTGACACGCCCGGCCACGTTGATTTCTCCTATGAAGTGTCACGTTCATTGACCGCCTGTGAAGGCGCGTTGCTGGTGGTGGATGCGTCCCAGGGTGTTGAAGCTCAAACGGTGGCGAACTGCTACACCGCCGTGGATCTTGGTCTGGAAGTGTTGCCCGTATTGAACAAAATTGATTTGCCGGCCGCTGATGTGGATCGCGTTAGTGCCGAGATTGAAGACGTAGTCGGCATTGATTGCTCTGGCGCACTGCATGTGAGCGCCAAAAGCGGGGTTGGTGTCGAAGAACTGCTGGAACAGATCGTCACTGAGTTACCTCATCCAACCGGTGATGGTGATGCGCCACTGTCCGCACTCATTATGGATTCCTGGTTTGATAACTATCTCGGTGTTGTGTCACTGATTCGTGTGGTTCAGGGATCGATAAAAAAGCGAGACCGCATCAAAATGATGTCAACCGGGGTTGAGTACGGTGTCGAGGATCTTGGGGTCTTTACGCCTAAGCGCGTTCCGAAAGATCAGCTATTGGTTGGTGAGGTTGGCTATCTAATCTCAGGCGCTAAAGAAATTACCGCAGCCAAAGTAGGTGACACGATCACCTTGGCAAAACACGGTGTCGATAAACCATTGGCGGGCTTTAAGGAAGTTCAGCCTCGTGTATTCGCCGGACTGTACCCGATCAATTCTGCGGACTATGATTCTTTCCGCGATGCGTTGGGTAAATTGCGCTTAAACGACGCATCGCTGGTGTATGACCCTGAGGTGTCAGACGCATTGGGTCTTGGTTTCCGTTGTGGTTTCCTGGGTATGCTCCATATGGAAATTGTCCAAGAGCGTCTGGAGCGTGAATATGACATGGACCTCATCACCACCGCACCGACGGTGGTGTATCGCGTGTTGCTCAAAAGTGGCGAGTTAATTGAGGTTGATAACCCATCCGCGCTGCCTGACTTGTCGAAGATCGAAGAGATTCAAGAGCCGATAATTGAAGCGAACATGCTCATGCCAGAGGAATACATCGGTGCGGTGATGACCTTGTGCATTGAGAAACGCGGCATTCAGAAGAATATTCAATACTTGGGTCGCCAGGTCATGCTGCATTTTGAGTTGCCATTAAACGAAGTCGTGATGGACTTTTTTGATCGCTTGAAATCGGTCAGCCGTGGTTATGCGTCGTTGGATTACCAAATTAAAGAGTATCGTGCGAGTGATATGGTCAAAGTTGATATCCTGATTAATGGTGATCAGGTCGATCCACTCGCGATTTTAGTTCACAGAGAGCAGTCTATTTATCGCGGTCGCGAGTTAGTTAAACGGATGCGCGAACTGATACCACGACAAATGTTTGATGTGGCGATTCAGGCTGCAATCGGCTCCAAAGTGATCGCACGTGAAACAGTGAAGGCCTTGCGCAAAAACGTCACGGCCAAGTGCTACGGTGGCGATTTGTCACGTAAACGTAAGCTGTTAGAAAAGCAAAAAGAAGGTAAAAAGCGGATGAAGCAAATCGGATCCGTTGAGATTCCGCAGGAAGCGTTCCTAGCAGTACTCAAAACCAGTGGGGATTAATTGTGTTTGAGAAAGTGTTATTCGGTCTTATCGTTGTATGTGGCGTGGTAATTCTAACGTGTCGTTATGTATTTCCACAGTTGGCAAAACGTGAGCCTGAGCCATGGTACCTCGATTACGCCCGCTCTTTTTTCCCGGTATTGGTCCTAGTGTTTATGCTGCGCGGTTTTGTGGCGGAGCCTTTTCGAATTCCATCTGGCTCGATGTATCCGACACTGGAGATTGGTGACTTTATTCTGGTGAATAAATACGCCTACGGCATCAAGCTACCGATTCTACATACGCACCTGATGGATGTAGGTGAGCCTAAACGGGGTGATATTGTGGTGTTTCGATACCCTAGAGACCCTAGGCAGAACTACATTAAGCGTCTGATTGGCTTGCCGGGCGACACGGTTGAGTACTTCCAGAATACCGTGTACGTAAACGGTCAAAAGATCAATGCTGCGCAATTGGGCGAATACGAGTACATTGATCAAAATGGCAAGCGTGTTAAGGGCACTGAGTTTGAACAAGCGATTGCCGTAGATAATTCAGCCACAGCGAGTCAGGTAAAGTTCAAGACCCTCAAGCTACACAACAGTCGAAGCTTGAATACACCGCTTGCTTGGAAAGTGCCTGAAGGGCAGTATTTTATGATGGGCGATAACCGTGACAGCAGTGCGGATTCGAGATCATGGGGGTTCTTGCCAGAAGAGAATATTGTTGGCAAAGCGTTTTTCGTCTGGATGAGTTGGGGTAATGAGGATAACCCAGACGGAGGCGGGTTCGACTTCGAGCGAATTGGTACGCGCATCCAGGCAGAACCGCTTAGTGCTGGTGCTGAATAGTCGCATAAGCTACTCTGTAGATAAACAATTTGATGAGGACAACTAGAATGAGACCAATGCAAAACACAACTCGACAAAAGCCGATGGTTCGATTCTCGCGTCAGGCTGGCTGGACGTTTTGGAGCCTTGCATTCACGATGGGCGTGATTATGTTTTTTGCCTATGTCGGGATGCAGCTTGTTCCGGTCTATTCAACCAATCAAAATATCAAGAACGCGATGATCGTGGCAGTAGAGGGTTCTGATTTGAGAAAAGTATCGCGCGGACAAATTATAGAACGGATGAATCGCCAGTTGTACATGGATAGCTCTCATGAAGTGCTTGATTACAAAAACGATTTAAAGGTAAAGCGCAGCCGAAATCAATTTACCGTAGAGGCAATCTACGAAGCTAAAGTACCGCTGTTTTCAAATATCAGCGTTACAGTTGATTTTAATCCGAAAATCGAGTGCGACTTGAATGGTCGATGTGAAAAGTAGTCATATCCAAAGGATGAGTCTGGCTGTTCATGGCGCAGAATAAACTTGCCGCTTTGATGCGGAAGATTGACTACCAGTTTAAGGATGAAAAGCTGTTGTCGCTGGCGATGACCCATCGCAGTAAAGGCGCTAGAAATTACGAGCGCCTGGAGTTCCTTGGAGACAGTATTTTGGGATTTGTGGTTGCTGAGTTTCTATTCCATAAGTTCCCACACCTGGCTGAAGGTAAACTTAGTCGAATGCGCTCCAGCCTGGTGCGTAAAGAAACCCTAGCGGTAGTCGCGCGCGAATTGGATATGTCGAATTACCTGATACTCGGTGAGGGCGAACTCAAGAGCGGCGGTTTCAATCGTGATTCTATATTGGCA
>JAUHZM010000260.1 GCA_030426005.1 Gammaproteobacteria bacterium | reverse complement strand
CAGGTGACAATATGGTTGTAATCATTGGTCATACACTTATAGAAGCCCGCCGTGCTGCCGCTAGCACCTTGACACTCCGATACGCTGATTTGCCGTCTAATTTCACGCAACTTAGAACTGGCTTCACGATATTCGGCCTCAGCCATGTAACCGGACTTGTAGTTTCGCTCACTCACCGACAGCATCGTATCAATAGAGTCATGCGCATTATTGACGGAGCGGCCACAATCCACCGCTTCCGCATCGCCATTATCACGCAATACTTCTTGTGCAAGGGCTTCGGCAAACTCCTTTGCTTCGCCGTCCAACTCTTTGGTTTTTGCGGGTTTCTGGTTTGCCTGACTCTTGATTTTGGTTTTTTCAGCACCGCCACTCACATTGGCTGGACGCGGTCCGTAGTGCGTTTTGCCATTTTCGTCGACCCATTTATACACTTCGGCGTTCAACGATGTAGCCACGATCATCAAACTTAACAATAAGATATTTTTCAATTAAGTATTCTCCCTCAGCAATCTAAACCTTTACTTGCGACAACAAAATCAGTCTTGTCTCTTGAACTACTCCACGTTGATCTCAGTACCGCGATGAACCGTGAGCTGCGGAAAGGGTATTCCCCAGCCCTCTTGGTTGCAAACTTTTAGGCATGCTTGCTGAATGTAACGGCCGATGCGGTAGTAATGTTTAGCGGCAGCCACACCAACAAACACGATAATTCGATAATCGAGTGAGGACGCACCGGCTTCCTGAAACTCAACCTTGACCTCAATCTGGTTTGTGCCAATATTCGCTTGCTCAAGATGCTCAAGAACGCCCGCTTGAAACTTGTCGGGTACCACATCCAGCGCGATTGATTGATGCGCATAGTCAATGCCGAAAACCCCAACCAAACGAATCCGTTTGGACTTAGAAACATTGACGTAACCTGCGGCAAAATACACTTCAGTTGGGATCAGCTTGGTGGTGAGTTGGGCGCTCGTAAGCTCCACCGTAACCGGTCCTTGATGTGTCACTTCATACAAACGATTTGCATCATCAAGCACCCAGTCTCCAATCGAGCTCGGGAACCAACGGTGATCTCCCAACGGTTGTGACGTCAAAGACTTTAGGTCTGACAGTGGTAAACGCAACGTACCACGAATCTCGGGATTGGTTAATTTGGAGTAGAAGTTAATCGTTGCCACGCGCCATGGCACACCCTTGATCAACACACGCTCTTGTTCGCGGACCCGTCCAATGTTCAACAGTATTCGGCTCTCTTCCAGAAACTGTGGCAGCATGTTTTTTAGGCCAATCGCCAATGCGAACAAGAGTACCGACATAAGTGCCAGTAGTAACACATCACCACGCACGAAGAATACCACCATCACGGAGGTAAAGATGAGCACAAACATCAGCAGGCGCTGCGTGTAGGCCAAAATACGATAGGTAGTTCGATTCGCACGCTTGCGATCATGTTTACTTCGTGAGCTGAAAATTTTACCCAGTATTCGAAACACCAGAACAATCAAGATGACGAAGCCAAGTGCAATAACGAGAGTCAGTCCGCGTTGCTGTGCAAAACTCTTAAAACCTTCAGCAAAGGCCTGATACCAGCTGGACTGTTCACGCACCAAATTTTGCAGTTCGAGTTCAGCCAATTCTTTACTGCGCTGCGCGTCGGCACGAATTTCAACCCACTTATCACGCATCGCTACTAGTTCATTACTGACGCGTTTGGAGTGTTTTTCCGCGGCAAATTTATCCAGGTTCTTTAGCGCTTCATCAGCCGAATTAATCGTGATTCGTTTATCTTCAATCGCGCGTTTAACATTTTCAATTTTTCTTGGTTTCTCGGTCAAACCACGCAGATTTTCGAGCAGTGGCTTCAGAACTAAGGCGAGCTCCTCCTGCCAGTCTTTTGGTTCCTCGACTAAGCCGTAAAGGCCTAAATTAGCGCCACCTATCGCGAGTTGTTCAAAACTGTTTTTTAGATTTTCAATGTGACGACGTTGATCAGCAACGGCGGCCTCAAACTCCGGCGTCCAGTTGCTGCGCTTTGCCGTGCTGAGTAGCTGATTAAGGGTTTTGGTTTCATCCCGTATCAGCTGTTCCAACTCAGCCAGTTTCTCACTGGTGCTCGCCAAATATTGGCGCTCCTGTTCAGCCGCTATCTCCTCTGGGGATAGTTCGAGAGGAGCCTCCAATTCTTCAACAACAGGATCGCTGCTCTGTGTCGTTTCAGACTCGCGGCTGGATTGCGCATGTCCGTTACTGATCAGGCTCGCCATGAATAAAAGCGTTATTGGAAACCTAGCGATCGTGTGAAAAGTCATAATTTAGCTGTCTAGATGGAGTAAATGCACGGCTTGTTGTGTGGTCGATTCCTGCTTCCTAGTCGACAGCATCCAACAGGCCAATTTCGCTCGGACGGTCACAATCGCCCGCGCCCGTTCATTATGCCACGGTCTTCGACCTAGCCATGGTCATAAAGCACCCAAATCATGCGTTTCGCCGACGATTGCACACATAATTTGCTCCGGTTTAAAAATAACTCCTCGCTGATGATCGAGTAAATGAATGCGCCAGTGATTAAGCGCACTCACTATCAGGAGCGTGATTAGGTCTGCTGTTAGACTTCTGCTTCAATGCCTTTTAGCAAACGCCCCAAAATATCGGCGCCAGTTATGATACGACGTTCCTGCTCCGACCAGACCAAAATAATGTCATGGTCAATCACCGAGTCGCAGTGTGCGTCTTTTCCAACCCGCAATTCACCAACCACATCCCCGAGCGGAGTTGCTGGGTCAGTGATCAAGATGGGACGATGGCAATACTCATACGGGTTGATCTCTCCTTCCGCAAACAAGGCAGCACGCAGAAACCCGTCTGCATCCAACACCAGGTACGGTTCACCATTATTGCCCGTGAGCACCACCCATTTATGCCCGGATTTATGCACCATACGCAGAAACTCGTCGCTGCTATCCGCAGCAAACTCCGGAATGGTTGGCAAATCCAGGTTGGCTGGCAATTCGATAATACTGGCCGGATCGATTGGCTCGCCTTCTTTGGTGACTGCTAAATCATCAATTTGCAAGAAATTGAGTGCACCGATTCCTTCAATTGCTTCGACTTCTGCCTCTTCCGCTTCGACGTGTTTTTTAATAATGTGGCGCAAGTCACGCTCACGCATGTAATCGATGCCCTCTTCGCCCAACCATGCATCCAGCATCAACGCACACGGCTTCGCGACCGGGTAGAGCACAATCTGATAGAAACGTAGCACCGGCGCCAACAAAGACGCCATTTTCAGGGCATTGCGAGAAAAATAGGCCTGCGGTGTGATTTCACCAAAGAAGGTGATGAATGCCGTAGAGAAAAGGAACGCCGCTGCGCCTGCCAATACCGAATCGGACAATAATGTCAGCAGTACATTGATACCGACGTTCCCCCATAAAATAGTGGTCAGCAGAAAATTTGAGTCCTGCCGCATTCGCAGTACGGTGGCGGCTGCTTTGTCACCATCGGCCGTCAACACCTCGAGCTGCAGGCGGTTCAAACTAAAGAACGCCAGATTCAAGCCTGAAAACGTAGCCGAGTGCACAATACAAATTACGATCCCAACCCAAATCAGGGCCGACGGAACCGACAAACCAAATAGATCAACCATGATGACCTCTGTAGCAAAATTAACCTTGGCAGAATGCGAAGTCCGCCATGCGCGGCGCATTCTAGGGGCATGACACACAATACACAACTGGTTTTCATGATCAAGCTCGGGACTGGGATGGCGCCACGTAAATAGACTCCAGACAGGCGTTTTCGGCTACTAACGGGGAGACAAATACGTGATGTGGCCGTGATTAAATCACCTGAATATTACTTTTTGGACTAAAGTCTACTTGAGCAGATTCTGACACAAGGACTATGCTAATTTCGACAATCAGGACTGCAACACTTCAACCGAGTAGACGTTGCGTCCGGGTTATGGAGCAACGCATGGCGAAGGTTTGGTGCCATGCCTCAACAGTCTTTCGCTTTCTATTCGGGGGGATAGGATCATGCTGTACATCGAAAGGAGTATCGTGCCGTGCCATGAAGGTACGGATGGATTGCAAACGCTGAGGATGCGGATATCAGGCAGTCTTGCTTACCGCTTTCGGATCCCAGCTTATTCGCTCACAGAAGTCACATACCAAACTGCGACACACTACGCCAGAACACTGCGGCTGATTACGCTGACTGGTTTTTAGTTCCCGGCACAACAACACGAACTATAGGGATATTGCATGACACAAATAAAATTAAACTTTCAGGCCGAAACTCAGCTGCCGACCGAATTCGGTACGTTTCGGTTTCGAATCTACAAAAACCAGCTGGCACAGGAAGTCGTGGCGATGATCAGCCCGATGCTGAATCCGAATAAAGCCGTACCAGTGCGACTGCACTCAGCCTGTTTTACGGCCGAAGTCATGGGATCGCTCAAATGTGACTGCAAACAACAACTCGATTTCGCCCTAGCACACATCGCACAACACACC
>JAUHZM010000259.1 GCA_030426005.1 Gammaproteobacteria bacterium | reverse complement strand
TCGTTAGCTGCACGGTGCCGAATAAGATAAGCGCCCCAACACCGGTATCTAATGTAATGTAGGCGTAAGAAAACGTTGCTGCGTAAACAAATAATGCCGTCGCTGCGCACCAACTACCATTGTCAGTCGACTCCTTAGCTGGGCGCGCTGTGCCAAGCATCAATGCCAACACAATGATGCCGGATAGTAGACGTATCCAAGTAAAGCTGCCAGCATCAATTTGCCCGTCACCAAGTGCGAGTCGGCAGAGCACAGAATTACCTGCAAACGCAGTTAACGCCAACGAAGTATAGATCAACGATTTCATCTCAACACGCGCTCCAGGACGACCGCAGATGTATCACATACCTTGAGACCGAGGTAGGACTTAAAAACGCACATTAATACCTCAGGGTCAAATTCTTACCCAATGAAAACACAACACGTGCCAATATGATGATCAGTTCCAGCAGCTGCCTATGGCTCAACGTTCGAGGCTGTTCGACTGGACCGCCAGGCCTATCGATCAGCAGGGTGATTAACACCATCGTAGGTCGGCACTTCCGATATCTTAAGCGGATTGATACCCTCGAGACAGGCCACGTTGAATCCATATTGAGTTGGGTTAGATCGGCGTTGATGATGTGTGTAAATTCCACACCGGGAACAGAAAAAATGCTTGGCCGTCTGAGTATTAAATTGATACACAGATAGGGTCTCACTACCGCTAATTAGCTCAATTCCGTCAAGTGACACTGAGGCCACTATCGCGCCGCGTCGGCGACACATCGAACAATCGCAGCGGCGAACATCTACCAACCCATTAGGCAAACTTAATCGCATCTGCACCGCACCACAATGGCATTGCGCGGCATGGTTTTTGCCAATTTCAATACCATCAACGTGCTTCAAGTTTAATGTCATCTATGCGTCACTTTGCGTGTGCTGGGTTAAGCATTTCAAATTAAACACTGCATAATCAAATCAGTTTGCGGATCACTGCCGACCACAAAGGTATGCGCGCCGACCTGAGTGAATCCAAACTTGGTGTAAAACGCGATCGCCCTCGGGTTTTGCTCCCAAACTCCGAGCCAGACGGTTTTCTTAACGCGTGATTCAGCCGCGTCCAGACACGCCTGCATTAGTCTTGGTGCGATGCCTTTACCGTGCCAGGTTGCGTCTACGTACAGGCGCTGAATCTCGATCGGGGAGTCATCGCTGACACACGCCGGTGCGGCACCATCCCGCAACTGCGCGTAGGCGATCAGCCGACCTCGTCTTTCCACCACAAAAGTCTGGTAATCAGCCCGTTGTATCTCCGCGCCTTGGAATGCTTCACTGTAACTGGCAGCGCAATGCGCTTGCATATCTTCGTCTGTGTTTTGCGCCGCGAACGCAGCGCGGAAAGTAACCTCCGCCAACTCCGCAAGTGCACGAGCGTCACCAGGAACAGCGACACGTAAGGTGATGTCGTCAACTCTCATTCCCGCCCCTCCGAAAACGCTGGCACATTTTCAAGTAAGTCACACCAGTTGGCCTTATAACGGGTGTAAATTTGCGCATCGACCGACACCGGCAACGCATCGTCGAACGTGGCAATCGCCAACTCAATTTGCTCAATACCTGCACCGCTCTCGCGGAAACCCAAACTGGCACCACAGCGAACACAAAATGAGCGCACCGTGCCATTGCCTGCCACGTAATCTTGCAATGATTCCAAGCCCGTCAACCAGGTCAAGCCTTCAACGGCCACCAACGTGCCGAACGCGGCGCCGTGGAATTTACGACACATAGTGCAATGACAATTCGCCACTCGGTCACTAAACCCCGTAACCGTGAAGGTAATTGTTTTGCATAGGCAAGATCCCGCATACTCTGTCACGGTGCACTCCAGATTAAAATATGGCTATGAAAGTGTTAGGCCTACAAGCCACTTTCATCTAACAGCTTGTCGAGGTTTTCGAGAAAGTTTTCAAACGCACGTTTGAAAGCCAACTCCCAATTCGCATCACTGGCAACCTGCCCTTTATTGAGACCATAGCCCGATACCGAGATGGCTTTCTTCCCACTCGCACTTTCGAAACTGAGATCCGACTGGAGTTTGGATTCAAAGCTCACCGAGACAAACCCCGGCGAGAACCAGGCCCAAAACTCGTTGATATCCACCGCCACTCGCGTATCTGCATTGGCGTCATCGACCACAGTATAACCGCGGCTCTCCAAACCGGTTTTTAACAGCGCATGCATTTTGTCCTGCACTGTTACGCCAACCGGCAAGGCCACATCGCCCATGGCTTTACCGTAGCCGTTTCGCTGCCGACCAATCAGGGTGGCGCGTGTTTCGGCATTGACGCTGCTCAAATCACCTTTAACCGAAGGTGTAGATGGATCCTTTGGTTTCTGCTCAAAACCACGCTTATCGGCAATCGGACCGATAAACACCGAACCAGTAGCGCTCTTATCGCTGCTGTACTCTGGGATATCAAGATTTTGTAAGTTCCGCGTACCGGTAACGCAGGCGGTAGAGGACAAAAGTGCCAAGAGCACAACAGTGAGTTTAAATGCTTTCATGAATTCTCCTATTCAATGGTGGTATCCAAACGTGCCTAGCGACACTTCACCGATAATACAAGATTCGCTTCACTGTGACGAATCACCTGCCACACAGATCATTACTTGAAAGACACTGCAAACCGAAAGAAGCCAATACCACCAATACATTGAACCAAGGCACTCACGAATGGCAGATACCACAATAGAATGGTTTTTGCATTCGTTGCTGGTTCTGGCAAGAGTGCAGGAAGGTAGCTCAAGCCGAGACCAACCAAGCCGACGAACATAAGGCCACGACCAGGGCGAGTGCTGGTGGTGATAATCACAACTACGCCAACCACAATGAGCAAGCTGGTTAGGCCTTGTAGCAAACCCGCGCTTAAATCCAGATAAGCCGGAATATTAAACCAAGACTCAATGTTATTGTGATTGACCTGTTCGTCCATTCTCAGCTCGGAAGACCCACCTAATTGGCTGCCTTTTGCCTTGAGTACCAGTACTCTTTCTTAAGACCAAGCAAGCGGTAAAATGCTTCAGGAATATCCTCTTGCACCTGCTTGGGACATCGGTGGACCTTGGCGAAAATCAATGCCCCTTGTACTAATTGATGCAAACTGCGAGCCGCTTTTTCGACGTCGACGTCGTCTTCCAAGTATCCGCCGTCTGCCAGTGAACGCGCCAATGCCGTGTTATAGCAAATCCCGGTGTGTGCCATCGACTGCAATGCATCATTTATCTGATCCATGCTTTTGTCGCATTGTGTGCCTGCGCTAAGAAATGCACATCCAGGGATGTCATCAATGTCTTTGCCGAACTTGTTTTCCATTATAAAAGCGATGGTTTGCTCCAACTGCTCTAAGGGCGGATTCGTTGGCGACATGATCGCGTCCATTTGCGGTTTCATCGAGGTGATGTAGTAATTGGTTGCCTCTGCGAACAACTCACCTTTGGACTCAAAATGATGATAAAAACTGCCTTTGGTGACACCGGCTCGCTTACAAATCTCGTTGACTCCAACGCTGTTGTAATTACTTTGCCAAATCAAATTTAAGGCGACATCCAATAGTCGCTCTCTGGTCTCTAAGACAGTCATTTATATCAATCTCCAGTCTGCTATTATTTCGATTTATACAAACCAGTCGGTATGCTCATGTTGTTTCTGAGGCCAGAATAGCTGATTTCAGGTGAAAGTTAAAGCAAGCCCATTTTATAAGGCTTTTAGAACACAAAATAGGGAGCATTCAGCAGCAAAATAGTGGTTTGCTTGCGTGGACATCGAATGATTGCAAAATTACTCTCTTGACATACATACCGACCGGTATGTATGCTCCATCCAAGATTAACACCCGTTTCCTATTTTGCACCGCTTCACGCAGGGAGTCATAACCATGCAAGCCTTTACAACCTTCAATGCACGCCGCCTATCAGTGGTCACGCTCATCGCCGTAGTTATTGGCGGCGCGCTCGTGATGACGAGTAACGCCAGTCCCGATAAATCCAATGAAGCCCAACTTCCACCGCCACCCATGGTCACCGTGTCCGTACTCCAAACTCAGGACATTCGGACCTGGGAAAGTTTTTCAGGGCGCCTTACTCCCGTTGCCAGCGTTGAATTACGACCATTAGTTGGCGGTACCGTACAACAAGTGCTGTTTCAAGACGGCGAACACGTAACGGCCAAACAACCCCTGTTCGTGATTGATCCTCGGCCTCATCAGGCAGCCTTGAATCGAGCCCATGCCCAGTTGCAGGCTGCTCGTACACAAGCCAAGTTGCTGGAAGACGAATTTCACCGCGCCAAGCAACTGAAATCCGAAAACCTGATATCACAAAGTCAGTACGAGACCACCGCTTCGCAAAAACAAAGTGCGATTGCCTCGGTGGCTGAAGCCGAAGCACTTCTTGAGCAAGCTAACCTCAATCTTGAGTACGCCAACATCACCGCACCAGTCAGCGGCCGCATTAGTCGTGCAGAGGTCACACAGGGCAA
>JAUHZM010000258.1 GCA_030426005.1 Gammaproteobacteria bacterium | reverse complement strand
ACGGCTACCGACATGCCGTTCGCATTGCTGATGATTCCAGCCACCATCTCTGCATCCTGTGCATTCATGCTTCCAGTGGCCACCGCACCAAATGCGATCGCCTATTCGACGGATTTGGTAAGTGTCAAAACCATGATGCGCGAAGGCCTGACCTTAAACGTACTATTTGCGTTGATAATCAGCACACTGTGTTATCTGGTTCTCTAACAGAATAGTCATACCGCCCAGCGGGATAGCTCGTTACTTTCATCGCTTTTCGCGTTACCATACGAGCACCACGCGCAACCCGTGGCCTACCCAAACACAGAGCAGATAGCATGAAAATTGGCGTTGTGATGGACCCCATTGGTTCCATCAATATTAAGAAAGACAGTACCTTCGAAATGATTTGGCAGGCTCAGCAACTAGGCTGGGAGGTCGAGTATTTTGAAATGCAAGATTTGTTGATTGAGAATGGCAAAGCATTGGGTGACGCTCGACCTGTGACCGCTTTTCAGGATGCCAAACACTGGTTCGAACTCGGAGAATCTCGTCGTATGCCGCTCGGCGACCTAGACGCAATTCTGATGCGCAAAGACCCGCCATTCGATATGGAGTTCGTGTACGCCACCTACATCCTAGAACTGGCCGAAGCGCAAGGTGCAATGGTGGTCAACGCACCGCAAGCGCTGCGCGATTGCAATGAGAAGGCGTACTGCGCCTGGTTCCCTGACGTGTGCCCTGAGACATTGATCACACGTAACGCACACGACTTTCGACGCTTTCTGGATACCCATAAAGACGTCATCATCAAACCACTAGACGGTATGGGCGGCGCGTCTATTTTTCGCGTGCAAATGGGCTCACCTAACATTGGCGTTATCATCGAAACATTGACCCAACACGGCACTCGCTTCGCCATGGCGCAACGCTATCTACCTGAAATCATAGCTGGCGATAAGCGCATCCTGATGGTAGCCGGTGAAGCGGTACCGTACTCGCTGGCGCGGATCCCAGCACAAGGTGAAACGCGCGGCAACCTGGCCGCTGGCGGTCGTGGTGTGGCGCAACCCCTCAGCGACAGCGATTTCGCCATTGCCAAACGCGTTGGACCTGAGCTGCTGAAACGCAATATTTTGTTTGCAGGCCTGGATGTCATCGGTGATCGATTGACCGAGATTAACGTCACCAGCCCCACCTGTATCAAGGAAATTAATGCCGAGTTTGGCACCAACATCGCACTCGATCTGCTCAAGGCAATCCAATCCAGGCTTCGTTAATCCATGAGTTATTTTGACAATCACCGTCAGACTGACCTCTTGAGTGTGACGGCGTTCTTTTCGGCGCTACTGCACGCAGCCATCATTCTTGGGATCAGTTTTAAACTGCCTGAGATTGGTGCACGCAAAAGCACCGATAACACGCTGGATGTTGTCCTGTTGAACTCTTCAAATAACCAACAGGCTGACGGTGCTGAATTGATCTCCAGCAGCGACAACGCTGGCGGCGGCACCGATGAACAGGAAGCCGAATCGCCCTTGCCCTGGAAAGCGGTAAATCCGTCCCAAATTCAGTCGGTGAAAAAAGTGGCCGACCGCGTGCCAACAACCAGCTTGAGCCCAGACCAATATTTAACCGCTCCAAACGGCGAGCTGGTCGTGCAGCATCGCCCCGCTGAAAAAACCAAACTGGAGAACCTGCAACCGATCAAAGGGCCAGATAAATTCAACACCGATGCACGTCAACTCGAGCGCGAACGACTGGTGGCGAAAATCAGCCAAGCACAAAAAGAGTATGAGAAGCGACCCAAGAAAGAGTTCCTCTCACCACTGACCAAAGCACATGGTGCAGCAGAGTATTTGGATGCCTGGAAACAGCGTGTCACCACGGTTGGCAACGCCAATTACCCGATTCAGATCAAGGC
The DNA here is from genome assembly GCA_030426005.1 of Gammaproteobacteria bacterium. Classification (GTDB taxonomy): domain Bacteria; phylum Pseudomonadota; class Gammaproteobacteria; order Arenicellales; family Arenicellaceae; genus Arenicella. The sequence continues at coordinate 2,628 of JAUHZM010000258.1, read as the reverse complement.
CAACGGCATTCACGGCAGCTTGATTCTGACCGTCGAAATTAACCGTAACGGCACTCTGCGTGACATCAATATTAACGAACCCTCAAAACATAAGATCCTGAACGAAACAGCAAAGCGCATCATGCGCGATGCATCGCCATTCCAGGCTTTCCCAGACGAGGAGTTCTTTCGCAACACCGACATTCTGGTAATCACGCGTACGATTCACTTTTTACCCGACAACCGTTTCGCGAGCACCGCTGCGACCGCACCCGGGGGCGATTAGTGGGCTATGTGCTCGCGTTGGACGTTGGCTTACGACGCACCGGTGTCGCAGTAGGAAACGCACTCACTGGCACTGCGAAACCCTGCACCACCTTACCCGCTGAGCGCGGCCGACTGGACTGGGACCAGTTCGATCAACTGATCAAGGACTGGCAGCCAACATGCATCGTCATTGGGGATCCGCAAACCACCGACCCGCATTTACACAAGCTGATTAATCGCATCAAAAGCCATATTCAGCAAAACCACAAACTGCCGATACACCGCGTGGACGAACGACTCAGTTCGGTGGCAGCCAATGCCGAGCTGGCTGACCGCGGACTCACTCAGAGCAAAAAACAAGCACTGCGAGATCAGATTGCTGCGTGTTTGATTCTCGAAAGTTATTTTCACTCACTGTCTGAATAAGCCCTGTGATATTCTTCGCGGCAAAGTTCGCTGAGGTCACATCATGCTCCCGTTCAAATCACTCATCTCGTCAAACCAGCTCACACCCAACATTATCAAAAGCATCTTTAGCGCGACGGATAGCATGGCGGCGCAGATCGAGAGCGAAGGCCGAATTGATTTGCTGGACGACAAAGTAGTCGCCCTGCTGTTCTTTGAACCGAGCTCTCGGACCATGATGAGTTTTCAAAGTGCCGCGCAACGACTCAAGGCCGGTATGGTGTTTGCACAAAACGCCAGCTCCACCTCATTTGAAAAAGGTGAGAGCCTGGAAGACCTGATTCGCATGGTCGAGAGTTATGCCGACATCATTGTGATGCGACATGCCTTACCCGGCAGCGCAAAAATTGCTGCTGATACCAGTGCAGTGCCATTTATTAATGCTGGTGACGGTGGCAACGAGCATCCAACACAATCGCTTATTGATGCGTACACGATTTACAAAGAAAAGGGCCGACTGGACAATTTGAATATTGTGTTCGGTTTTGACTCACTGCAGTCACGCAGCATTCATTCCTTGTCGCGCTTATTGTCGCAGTACGCGAACAATCGCTTCACATTTACTGGTCCAACCGAGTTATTTCCAAGCCCCACCATGCTGAATGAACTGCATGCGAATGGCGTGGATTGCGAGGTTCGCAGTGAAGTCCGCTTACACGACGGTTACGACGTGGCGTACATCAACCGGCTGCAGGAAGAACGTTTTGAAGACAAAGCGTTGTTCGATAAGAACCGTCGTCGCTACCGTTTAAATCGCGAAGACGTTGAAGGCTCTGAGTGTTTAATTCTCGATCCGCTACCACGCATTGATGAGATCAGCACCGAAGTCGACACGCTACCAAACGCGGTCTACTTCAAACAGGCCAGCTACGGTGTGCCGGTGCGGATGGCACTGTTGGCCATGTTATTGGATAAAATCTAAAGAGCCGGACTGCCTTTATCCGGCTCACACAGTCTGCGGACCAAACGGGTTCGGGCTAATAGTCGTCTTCTTCTTGAATCGCAACGTCTGCCAGCGTTTCACCAAACTCGGTTTTGCCAGCGGCTTTACCTTTCAGCTTGATTGCCAGACGCAAATCGTTCTCTGACTCGGCGTTTTTAATCGCATCCTCGTAAGTAATCAAATCACGCTCATGCAGATCAAACAAGGACTGGTCAAAGGTCTGCATACCCCACTCAGTGGACTTTTGAATCGCGGTACGGATCTCATTAATTTTGTGGTCCTTAATCAAATCCGCGATCATCGGACTGTTAATCATCACCTCAACGGCCGGCACCCGACCCTCTCGACCTTTGACTGGCAACAGTCGCTGTGAGACTAAACCATATAAGTTTAGCGACAAGTCCATCGCCAGCTGGTCACGTCGGTCAGCCGGGAAGAAGTTAAAAATTCGGTCCAATGCCTGATAAGAGTTATTCGCGTGAAGCGTGGCGATACACAAGTGACCGGTTTCCGAAAACACGATTGCCGCATCCATGGTCTCGCGCGTTCGAATCTCACCAATCTGAATCACATCGGGCGCCTGTCGCATGGCATTGATCAGCGCATTATCAAACGAATCGGTGTCTACACCAACCTCGCGCTGGGTCACAATTGATTTCTTGTGCGTGTGGAGGTACTCAATCGGGTCCTCAATCGTGATGATGTGATCCTGCGCATTGCGATTCCGGTAATCCACCAACGCTGCCATCGAGGTACTTTTACCCGTACCGGTACCACCAACGAAGATCAATAAACCACGCTTTTTCATGATCATTTTCTTCAACACATCGGGAATCTGCAATTCATCGGTGCTGGGGATATTGGTTTTGATCGCACGCAACACCATGCCCACACAGTCTTGCTGAATAAACACATTCACCCGGAAGCGACCAATTTGTTTTGGGTGAATCGCAAAGTTACATTCTTTCTCGCCC
>JAUHZM010000257.1 GCA_030426005.1 Gammaproteobacteria bacterium | reverse complement strand
GACCACGCTTCAGACCGTCTGTTGCGCCCATCGCAATGGTACGCACGATGCCATCGCCCAACTGCGCTTGTACTTCCAAGGTCAAGCCAGCTGCCTCGACGGTTAACGCGTCATAGACATTTGGCACTTTGTCGGACGCAAATTCTACGTCGACGACCGCGCCAATGATTTCTACAATAGTTCCGGAACTCATTTTAGTTTCCTCTATACCTTAAATTTAAATTCTTTCTAACAATCCGCTTAAACCGCCGCAGCACCACTCACAATTTCGGAGATCTCTTGCGTAATAGCTGCTTGGCGCGCTTTGTTGTAAACCAGTTCCAATTCACCAATCAGATCACCGGCGTTATCGCTCGCGGCTTTCATCGCCACCATTCGAGCCGATTGCTCACACGCGATGTTTTCAACCACTGCCTGATAGATCTGTGATTCGATGTAACGCTTTAATACAGTGTCCAGAATCGGCTTGGCCTCAGGTTCGTAAATATAGTCAAACAACTTTGGCACATCAGCTGCGGCTTCAGCATCGGCTTGTACCGGCAATAGCTGCACACTTTCTGGCGCCTGTGTCATGGTGTTGACGAACTCGTTGGAGACAATGAACAAACGATCGATGCGACCATCTTCGTACGCGCTCAACATGGTGGTGATTGCACCAAGCAAATCGCTCAACGCAGGTTTGTCACCGTAGTGCGACGCCTCAGAAACCACGTTACCGCCGGCGCGACGGAAATAGGCAAGGGCTTTAGAGCCGATCGTAGCGATGTCGATGTCCACACCTTTATCGTGCCACTCAGACAACTCGCTAACGGTTTTACGGAACACATTCATGTTCAAACCACCACACAGACCCCGATCTGACGATACAACAATATAACCAACGCGTTTGATTTCGCGTTCAATCGTAAATGGGTGCTTGTACTCAAGATTCGCTTTTGCGATGTGCGCCACCACGGATCGAATCTTCTGTGCGTAGGGACGGGCTGCCAGCATACGGTCCTGCGCTTTACGCATTTTACTCGCCGCAACCATTTCCATGGCCTTGGTGATTTTCTGCGTACTTTTAACGCTGGAGATCTGATCGCGGATTTCTTTTCCGACTGCCATCTATCTTTCTCGTATCAAGTTTAGTTTCAACTTCTGGGCTCTTGAGTGATTAACACCAAGAGCCCTCAGCGCGAGCCGGCGAGCCGGCTGTTTGCCATCGGCAAACGTCGCGTATTAGAAGCTACCGTTCGCTTTGAAGTCTTTCAGTGCTTTGTGCAGACCTTCGCTCACTTCATCAGTCAACTTAGGATTCGCATTAATGCCATCCATCAACTCAGCGAAGTTTGCTTTCAAGTGTGCTTGCATTGCTGTTTCACAGGCCACAACGCGCTCTTTTTCAACATCATCGAAGTAACCTTCGTTTGCTGCGAACAGTGACGCCGCAATTTGCGCGGTCGACATCGGTGCATACTGAGCCTGTTTCATCAACTCAGTTACACGCTCACCACGCGCTAATTGCGCACGAGTCGCTTCATCAAGATCTGACGCGAACTGAGAGAACGCCGCCAACTCACGATACTGAGCCAATGCTAGACGAACACCGCCGCCAAGCTTTTTAATGATGTTGGTTTGTGCTGCACCACCAACTCGAGATACTGACAAACCTGGGTCTACCGCAGGGCGGATACCAGAGTTAAACAAGTCAGTTTCCATGAAGATCTGACCGTCAGTAATCGAAATTACGTTGGTTGGTACGAACGCAGATACGTCACCAGCTTGAGTTTCGATGATTGGCAATGCAGTCAACGAACCAGTTTTGCCTTTCACGCCTGAACGACGCTCAACTTCATCGGCGTTGATACGCGACGCGCGCTCTAACAAACGAGAGTGCAAATAGAATACGTCACCTGGATACGCTTCACGGCCTGGTGGACGACGCAGCAGCAATGACACTTCACGGTAAGCTACCGCTTGTTTTGACAGGTCATCATAAACAATCAGTGCATCTTCACCACGATCACGGAAGTACTCACCCATGGTGCAGCCAGCGTAAGGTGCAATGTATTGCAATGCCGCTGAGTCAGATGCATTCGCCGCTACGATAATGGTGTAATCCATGGCGCCGTGCTCTTCCAGCTTACGTACAACCGCGGCTACAGAAGATGCTTTTTGGCCAATCGCTACGTAGATACATTTTACGCCGTTGCCTTTCTGGTTGATGATCGCGTCAATCGCGACCGCAGTTTTACCAGTTTGACGGTCACCAATGATCAACTCACGCTGACCACGACCGATTGGCACCATCGCGTCGATTGATTTAAAACCAGTTTCCAATGGCTGATCAACACCTTGACGCTCAATTACGCCTGGTGCGATTTTTTCGATTGCAGACGCTTCTTTGGTCTCAACCGCGCCCTTACCGTCAATTGGACGACCCAGTGAGTCAACTACGCGACCCAACAGTTCAGGACCAACTGGTACTTCCAAAATGCGGCCAGTACATTTCACTGTGTCGCCTTCAGAAATGTGTTTGTAATCACCTAAGATTACCGCACCAACTGAATCCTGCTCGAGGTTCAGTGCCAGACCGTATACGTCGCCTGGGAAACTCAACATCTCACCTTGCATGGCTTCGGTGAGACCGTGGATTCGTGCAATACCATCCGTTAAGCTCACTACCGTACCTTCGGTGCGAGACTCCGCAGATGCTTCGAAGTTCTTAATCCGATCTTTAATCAGGTTACTGATTTCAGATGGGTTCAATTGCGTTGTCATGACTTCAAGTCCTCAACGTTACTATTTAAATTATGTCCTTTCTGCAGCGTGGCTATGCGCAAACACGTGATTGCTCAACGTGCTTGTTAGCATTAGCGCATAAGCACTGATGAAAGTTTCTCGATTCGTCCTTTCGCCGAACCATCAATCACCAGATCACCGGCTTTGATGATGGCGCCACCAATGAGGCTGCTGTCGACTGTTTCACTTAGCTCAACTTGCATACCAAGTTTTGCTTGTAATGCAGCCGCAAGCGCGGAGCGCTGGTCACTGGTGAGTGCTTTCGCGGTAATAACGTCCGCGTTCACCAGGGCACGTGCTTTCGCAACATGCGCTTCAAACTGTTGATGAATGTCAGGCAAAGCCAGCAGACGATCATTGTGAACCAACATTTGAATAAAGTTGGCTCCGCCTTCCGGCAGATTGTCTTTAGCAATACCTGTCAATAGTTCGATGACTTGCGAATCGTCGACACGCGGGTCAGCGACCAACGTGCGAAAGCTTTCATCTTGGCTAATCAGGGCTAGTTGTTCTAACGCAGAACTCCACGCATCAAATGCGTTGGTTTCCTGCGCCAGATCGAACACCGCTTTGGCATAAGGTCGAGCAATGGATGCGTTATCTGCCATTCTTCTTACCTGTCTGTGCTGCTAAGTATCAAGGCTCGCCCTGACTTAGCTTGCTTTCAGTTGTTGAACAAGGTCTTCGATCAAAGCCGCATGAGTGCTTTCATCAATCTCTTTGTCAACAATCTTGGAGGCCGCTGCAACTGCGATTGAAGAAACCTGGCCGCGTAACTCTTCACGAGCAGCGAAAGCTTGTTGCTCAACTTCTGATTTCGCTGAATCAAGAATACGAGCTTTTTCGCTAGTTGCGGCTTCTTGTGCTTCTTCGACCACGGCGTTACCGCGTTTTTCAGCACTTGCAATGATTTCCGCTGCCTGGCTTTTCGCTTGCGCGACCAACTCGGCGGCTTCTTTCTCTGCAACTTCTTGAGCCTTCTGACCTTGTTCTGCGGCGGCAAGTCCGTCAGCAATTTCTTTCTGACGCGCTGCCATGGCATCCATCATCGGAGGCCAAACATATTTTTTGCAGAACCACACAAACAAGAAGAACGTAATAGACTGCCCAATCAGGGTAAGATTAATGTTCATTAATACATTCCTCTAGGTTGTTTATTCAGGGAGATCGAAGAGTCTTACTGACCCATTAACGTTTTCACGTTCTCGATGTCGATCAAACCTGAAGCAAACAAGAAGTAAAGCGCGATCGCTACTGCGATAATTGGCAGAGCGTCGATCAAACCAGCAAGAAGGAACATTTTAGTTTGCAGTGAGTTAGCCATTTCAGGTTGACGAGCAACACCTTCCAAGAAGCGGCCACCCATCAAAGCAATACCCAGAGCGGCGCCAACAGCGGCCAAACCCAGCATGATTGCAATACTAAGAACGGTCATACCTACGATAGTTTCCATTTGGAACTCCTGTTTTTAAAATAAATAAATAATTAAAATTGAAAATCGGTTATTGAGAGCGCCGTTTAGTGGTGCTCATGTGCTTGGCTTAGATACACGATGGTCAACATCATGAAGATATAAGCTTGAAGCGGAATTACTAAGATATGGAAGATGGCCCAGCCCATTTGAGCAAACCCACCCAACAAACCAATTCCAATGCCAGCACTAAACGTCATGGCAATCAGAATAAAGATCAGTTCAGCCGCATACAGGTTTCCGAACAATCGCAAACCCAAGGACAATGGCTTAGCCAACAGTGCAACGGTC
>JAUHZM010000256.1 GCA_030426005.1 Gammaproteobacteria bacterium | reverse complement strand
AATCCAGTTCAAATACGGCGGCCAGTCAATCAGCTGCTGCAACTAACACGACCAACGGGAAGAGCTAATCATGGCTAGCGAAGCAAGAAAAGCGCTGTTTGAACCCTTAGTTTCAAACAACCCAATCGCCCTACAGATTCTCGGTATTTGTTCTGCGCTGGCGGTAACAACGCAACTGTCTGTGGCACTGATCATGTGTCTGGCACTGACGAGTGTGACGGCGTTTTCGAATCTTTCGATCAGTTTGATCCGTAATCACATTCCATCCAGTATTCGAATTATCGTGCAAATGACGATTATTGCGTCGTTGGTAATTGTGGTTGATCAACTGTTGAAAGCGTATGCGTTTGATATCAGCAAGAAACTGGCGGTATTTGTTGGTTTGATCATTACTAACTGCATCGTCATGGGCCGTGCTGAAGCGTACGCAATGAAAAATGGTCCTTGGCTTTCTTTCCTGGACGGCATTGGTAACGGCTTGGGATACAGCCTGATTTTGATCATAGTTGGCACGGTTCGCGAACTATTAGGTTCGGGCTCTTTGTTGGGTTATCAAATTTTAACCCCGGTCTCCGAAGGTGGTTGGTATACGCCAAACGGTTTGATGTTGCTGGCGCCGAGCGCGTTCATCATCATCGGTCTGACAATTTGGGCAATCCGCACGTTTAATAAAGAGCAGGTAGAGCAACCCGATTTCGAAATTCAGGTAGCACATAAAGCTACTGGAGGATCGCACTAATGGATCTGTTGAGTTTAGCCGTTAAGGCGATCTTTATTGAAAACCTGGCACTGTCGTTTTTTCTCGGCATGTGCACCTTCCTGGCGGTGTCCAAGAAGATTCAAACTGCACTGGGGCTTGGTTTTGCGGTGTTTGTGGTGCTCGCCATCACAGTGCCAATCAACAATCTGATCTACCAAAACTTCCTGCGTGAAGGCGCGCTGGCCTGGGCTGGCTTTCCGAATGTTGATTTGAGCTTTTTGGGTCTGATCAGTTACATCGGCGTTATTGCCGCATTGGTTCAGATCCTAGAGATGTTTCTTGACCGATTTGTACCTGCTCTCTACAACGCATTAGGTATCTTTCTACCATTGATTACGGTGAATTGTGCGATTCTAGGCGCGTCACTGTTCATGGTTGAGCGTGATTACACGTTTTCTGAAAGTTTGGTATACGGTGCCAGCAGTGGTGTAGGCTGGGCTTTGGCGATTGTTGCCTTGGCAGGTATTCGTGAGAAGCTGAAGTACAGCGATGTGCCAGACGGGCTTCAAGGTCTGGGCATTACCTTTATCACCGTAGGTTTGATGGCACTGGGCTTTCTGGCTTTCTCCGGTATCCAACTGTAGGGCATAGAAGAGAATTATTATGTTAGAGATAGGTTTAGGCGTTGGGTTTTTTACTGCCATCGTGCTGGCATTGGTCACAGTTATTCTGTTCGCCAAAAGTAAGCTAGTTGCATCAGGCAATGTGAAAATCTCGATCAACGGCGAAAAAGAAATCGAAGTACCAGCCGGTGGCAAACTGTTAGGTGTGCTGGCTGACAATAAATTATTCGTGCCGTCTGCTTGTGGTGGCGGTGGTACCTGCGCACAGTGTCGTGTCAAGATTCACGAAGGTGGTGGTTCGATCCTGCCAACTGAGGAGTCACACATTACCAAACGCGAAGCGGCTGAAGGCGATCGTTTATCGTGTCAGGTCACCGTTAAGCAGGACATGAAAATTGAAGTTCCTGAAGAAGTGTTCGGTGTTAAGCAATGGCGTTGTAAAGTTCGTTCTAATGACAACGTAGCGACCTTCATTAAGGAATTAGTGCTGGAATTGCCAGAAGGCGAGAACGTCGACTTCCGTGCTGGTGGCTATATTCAGATTGAGTGTCCACCGCACACAGTGAAATACACCGATTTCATCGTACAGGATGAGTACAAACCAGATTGGGATCATTTCAATATCTGGCAATATGAGTCGGTCGTTAAGGAAAAGGTAGTACGTGCTTACTCGATGGCTAACTATCCGTTGGAGAAAGGCATCATTATGCTCAACGTACGGATCGCTTCACCTCCGCCTCGCACAGAAGGTTTGCCACCTGGCCAGATGTCATCTTTCATCTTTAACTTGAAGCCTGGTGATGAAGTGACTATTTCCGGACCATTTGGCGAGTTCTTCGCTAAAGAAACCGAAGCCGAGATGGTGTTCGTCGGTGGTGGTGCAGGTATGGCGCCGATGCGATCGCATATTTTCGATCAGCTGGAGCGAATCAAAACTAAGCGTAAAATGACCTTCTGGTATGGTGCGCGTTCGAAGCGTGAGATGTTCTACGTCGAGGACTTTGATCGACTGGCTGCAGAGCACGACAACTTCGAATGGCATGTAGCGCTCTCAGATCCTCAACCTGAGGACGATTGGGAAGGCTACACCGGCTTTATCCATAACGTGTTGTATGAGAACTATCTTAAAGATCACGAAGCACCTGAAGATTGTGAGTTCTACATGTGCGGTCCACCAATGATGAACCAGGCAGTCATTAACATGCTGCATGAGCTGGGCGTTGAAGACGAAAACATCTTGTTGGATGACTTTGGCGGATAGTTCCTGTGTTTAATAACTGTTTACACAGAGCAGACGTAAAAAACAGCGGGCTTAGCTCGCTGTTTTTTTATGTGTCTTTGCTCCTGCTGTTAATCCTATCGGGTTGTGGCAACACGCAAGCGCCATTGTCGGAGTCGGTGTTTACCGGCCCGATTATGGGTACGGACTATCGAATCGTGGTTCGTCATGATCCGATGATGGATGCCAACCAGTTAAAGACATCGGTGATTGGCGCCATGGAATCTGTGAATGCATCGATGTCTACTTACTTGGCTGAGTCAGAAATCAGTCGCTTTAACCGGAGTGCCGCTGGCATACAACACACTATTTCTGAGGATTTTCGCGTGGTGTTGTCAGAAGCCCTTGAGATAGCTGAGTTGACGCAAGGCGCGTTTGACCCGACGATCGGGCCAGTTGTGAATGCCTGGGGTTTCGGGCCGCAGGGTAAAATCGTACGCCAGCCCACTGAGGAGGCATTGAATGCCTTACGTGAGCGAGTCGGCTATACAAAGGTCGAACTGGTTGGCAATGTCCTAAGTAAAACGGTGGACGGCTTGTACCTTGATTTGTCGGCCATTGCCAAAGGTTTTGCGGTGGATAAGGTTGCCGATACCTTGGCAGCGCAGGGCGTAGAGGATTATCTTATAAATATCGGCGGCGAACTGCGTGGCGCCGGAAAGTCACAAGCCGGAAGTGCATGGCGAGTAGGGGTTGAGAAACCGCAGATTCAAGGCGGGGTCCAGCAAATCGTTCAATTAACGAATACAGCGATCGCGACTTCAGGTGATTATCGAAATTTTGTGGTGTTAGAAGGCCAGCATTTCTCGCATACCATCTCACCGATCACATTTAAGCCCGTTCTGCAAAAATTAGCATCTGTCAGTGTATTGAGTGCGCGCTGTTCAACAGCGGATGCGCTGGCCACGGCACTGTTAAGTATGGGAGAAGAACGAGCCCAGGCGTTTATTGACCAACACAGTATTGCAGCGTATATGTTGGTGCGATCTGAACAGGGCGAAGAGGTGGATGTGCTTGTTAGTCCGGAGTTTGAGATTAATTTGCTATAATTTTCTTGCACTCTGAGTGCAGCATTACTACATTACGTACTGTGTTTGGTTTTAACTTGCGGTGCGCAGCGCTGGTGTTTTTTTGGGCGTAAGCGGTTGTAATTTAAAACTTTAAATTGAGCGTTGGGTTTTGGTAAAGCCTTCAATCTCGGTGAGCATAAATGGCACAGGGTTGCGACTGTTAGAGTCAATACTTACTGCCGTTATAAGTCCCGCAGGTCGAAAAATTACCAAAAGTAGGGCATAGAATGAATTTATTTTTTATCAGTTTCGCCGTCTTCTTGTTAGTTATGATCGGAATGGCTGTCGGGGTTATAGTCAGTAACCGTGCGATCAAAGGTAGCTGCGGGGGACTCAATGATATTGACGGATTAAAAGGCGCGTGTGATATCTGCGAAGGCAAGAAAGCATGCCGTCGACGTCGCGCCATGCAACGCAAAGCCCTGAGTCAACAAGCCTCTTAGGGGCATGACCATGACCGTCCAGGCTAATAGCAACGAGACCGCTGCAGTGACGGAACAACTGCCGCAGGAAAACGGCGCAATACGCGAATGTAACGGCAAAATTTGTATCCATATTGATGGATATTGGATCCGTTATTATCCACCACCACCAAATACGATGGCCGAGAAGAAAGATTTGATCTTCTCGCTTCGCCGTCGTGTTTTCCATCACACCGAAGAAGGAATCAATTCGCCTGGTTGGCGTTTGGAGATTGCTCGCAAGTATTACGATGAGGAGCAGAACCCAGCTCGCAAACGTGTCAAAGCGGCGATGCTGGCTGGCTCCTTATTTAATCGCGCGACGGATATCTTTGCCAGCGTCGTAGAGCTTGAAGAGAAGGGCATCCAAGTCGACGAGAATAACCAGTTGATGAAGCAATGCGAAGCCTGTTTTATGGA
>JAUHZM010000255.1 GCA_030426005.1 Gammaproteobacteria bacterium | reverse complement strand
CAACAAGGTAACGTTGCCCTCGCGGCGTTTAATACGCTGCTGGATAAAAGTCGTTTCAAGATGATTATTCTGGACGATGACTTCCGCCCCATCTACCACAATAGCCGCGCAGATCAACTACTCAACTATCTACAGTTAGACGGCGATACCCTACGTGAGGATCTGGCAGCACTGATAGCAGAACTACCGCGCTCTGAATCGCAGGAAAACCAACTGATCGCACTGGATTTTTATGATCAAAATGGTGAGCAGTTATACCTACGGCGAATTCGAAGCCAGGTGCGTGACCACAACAGCCCGACCCATTTTCAGATTCTGATGGTGCTTGACAAAGAGCAAGTTAACCAGCGACTGAACCCTGACTTAGTGACCCGTTATGGCCTGACGGAAAAGGAACAGCAAGTACTGCTTAGGCTGATTCATGGCAGCACCATAGTTCAAATCGCCGATGCGATTTTTGTGAGTGAAAACACCGTCAAATCACATCTAAAGTCCATTTTTCGCAAAACTGGGAGCAATTCTCAGGCCGCAGTTATTAGCTTGATATTGACGCACGAGTCGCAAGTACTGGACTCTTATTTTGATTCAGATATCACCACTGTCAGCCATCACGACAATCATGCCAATGATCGCGAAGTCGCGCTCGCTAGCGGGCAAAAAATTGCCTACTGTGAGTACGGTCCCGCTGACGGTCGACCTCTAATCGTATTCCACAGTGGCTTTGGCTCGCGACTCGCGATTCCACCCGATTACGAGGCTATCTGCGCACGTACCAATCGGCGCGTTATCATCCCGGACCGACCCGGCATCGGTAAGACACGTTTCGTCGACGGTCATCCAACACAATGGAATAGTCAACTCAATGAATTTATCGACCTGCTAAAAATTAGCGACTACGATCTGTTAGGCAGTGTGATCGCCTGTCAAATGGCCATGAGCTTTGCCGCGCAAGCCGATGAGCGCTTAGAGCGCGTCATTCTAACTTCGCCAGTCGTGCTGAATACCGCGGCGGATGCGCAATACTTGACCGAAATATTGGCGCCCGCCGCACGCTACGTCAAAATGTCACCGCAGTTTGCTAAGGAAATATACGAGCTGTGGCTAAAGAGCGTGACACTGAATTTAGACGCTCATTACCCGAGCATGTTGAATACCAGTGTTGGCAGTGCCGAACGTGAACAATTCGAACAACAGGGAATTATTCAGTTGCTCACCGACGTATTCAAAGAAGGCGCGCGGCATACCCTGAATGGAATACTGCATGAAATGGTGTTCTGCATGACACCATTAAATCTTGACCTAAGCAGTTTTAGCAAGCCGATTGAGCTTTGGTACGGCACCGAAGATAAACGCATCACCGAAGCCGGCGCCCGTACGCTAAGCGAACAGTTTGATAACTGCACCTTGCATATAAGAGAAGGCTACAGCGAACATTTGTACTACGCCTTATTCGAAGAAATCATCCAGTGAGTGGCGAAAATCGCGCCCAAACCAGAAGCAGCCTGTTACACTCGGCGCAGCACGAACTCACGCTTTACTCGTATGACCATCACCACCAATCGACGCATCCTGGCAATTGACCCAATCTGCTCACCCAGTGAGCTGGTAGAGCGCTTCCCATCCTCTGAGACCATTGCCTCACTGGTACAAACCACGCGTGATCGCATCAGTGACATTCTGCACAAACGCGATGATCGCTTACTGGTTATCACCGGCCCTTGCTCGGTACACGACCCCAAGTCTGCCCTTGAATACGCTGAGCGATTAGCGGCGTTGCGATCCAAGTATGCTGATAGTCTTGAGGTAGTGATGCGCGTCTACTTTGAAAAACCGCGCACCACGATTGGCTGGAAAGGGTTAATCAACGACCCGGACCTGAATCAAAGCTATAACGTCGACAAAGGTTTAGCGGTCGCACGCAAAGTGTTGCTAGACATCAACTCGCTTGGGGTTCCGGCCGCCTGTGAGTTTTTGGACGCGGTGACGGGTCAATACTATGCAGACCTTGTAAGCTGGGGCGCCATTGGTGCGCGAACCACCGAGAGCCAAGTGCATCGGGAGCTTGCATCCGGCCTATCATGCCCAATTGGATTTAAAAATGGCACCAAAGGTGACGTAGACATCGCCGCTGATGCGGTCATAGCCGCGCAAGCCCAACACATTTTTCTAAGCCCCACTGAAGCTGGCACCACCGCGCAGTTCACCACCGCAGGCAACGATGATGGGCACATCATTCTGCGTGGCGGCAGTCGACCTAATTACGATGCCCAAAGTGTTGCGGACGCCGTCAAGATGATTAAGGAACGCGGTATCGCTACGGGGATCATGATCGACTTCAGTCATGCTAACAGCGAAAAACAGCACCAAAATCAGCTCCGGGTTGGCGCGAATGTGGCAGCGCAAATTGCCGACGGCAATGCCGACATCGTCAGCTGCATGATCGAAAGCCATCTGGTGGAAGGTAAACAGGCTATCGCGCCGGCCAATAAGCTAGTCTATGGCCAGAGTATTACCGACGCCTGCATTGGGTTCGAGCAAACTGAAAGCTTGCTACAAACATTATCAGAAGCAGTACTTGCTCGACGCCAGCGACAATCTACTTAGTCTTGGTCGCCACCAGACGCGACATTGCCTCGGTCTTAACGTAATCCACCGCCTTGGCAAGCTCCTCTAAGCCGCTGGCGCTGGAACCCGTTGCCACTTCGTTAAAAGTCACCATTGAACCGCTCTCATGCGCTTCAATGGTGATGGTCCAGACCGCATGAATCGCTTGCTCCTGCAGGGGACCAAATGGCGCATCCAAACGCAGCATCGATCCAGCCATGACATTGACCACGGTGCCATGAATCACAGAATTGCCATCCCAACGTTCTGCCCAAACACCGCCCGCCACGGGGTCGAGACTCAAATGCTCTGCACTGCCCGAATACGTGTGGTCTGGATGCCACCAGTTCTGCGGGTTGATTAAGCGCTGCCACAGCTGATCAGGTGGTAATTCGGACGTCGCTTCCTGACGCAAGGTGTAATGGTCTGCGCTAGACTGAATGATTTCAGCGCGCGCAGGTAGGCACATTATCAACAAAACGAATAATCCAATGCATCGCATAAATTGCTCTCCAAATGAGGTGACCTATCACCAAAACATAACACAGACTCAACAGCACCGGTTTTTATTTGGCACCGGTCTCTAGCCTTACCCCAGGTTTTGCACTATCGTTTCAGTCTTCCTTTCAGCTGTACCGAATGCTCGCCATGAATCAGTCCTCATTGCCGCCGGCCACCAAAATTCTTATCTTAAGCGGTTGCTTACTGCTTATGATGTCCTTCGGCTTTCGCTCTTCATTTGGCTTATTTGTTAAACCGATGTCGGAGTTTCATGGCTGGGGCCGCGACACCATTGCCACTGCTCTGGCGATTCAAAATCTAAGTTGGGGCATTATTGCCGTGTTTGCTGGCGGGCTGGCTGATCGATTCGGTAACCTGCGCATCATTCTAACCGCTGTGGCCCTATACGCGGCTGGAATACTGTGGATGGCCTTCGCCCCGGGTGGATTTGCATTAAATGCCTCGGCAGGTGTGTTGGTCGGCGCGGGCGTGGCTGGCACCTCCTTTGGCATTGTGATTCCCGCATTGATGCGTGCGGTACCTAAAGATCGGCAACAATGGGTGGCGGGTGTGGCCACCGCAGCCGGCTCAATGGGGCAGTTTTTGCTGGTACCGTTTTCACAAACCTTAATCGACGCGTTTGGCTGGTTCTCGTCACTGCAAATTTTCAGCGGCGTTACCTTATTGATGGTGGTCTTGGCTATTCCACTGGCGCCATACTCTGGCGCGAATGAGGTTCATGCCGGGCAAACCGATCAGTCTGTGCTGGATGCAGTTCGTGAGGCATTTCGGCATAAACACTATGTGTTACTGGTGTTAGGTTTTTATGTGTGCGGATTTCATTTGGCGTTTATTACCGTCCATCTGCCAGCGTATTTAAGCGACCTTGGTTTCACCGCCAAGATCGGCGCGATGAGCCTGGCCGCGATCGGGGTCTCCAATATGATCGGCTCATACATGTCCGGCGTCTGGTCTGGACGCTGGCCAAAACAATCTATGCTGGCCTGGATCTACCTGTTGCGTGCAGTGGTGATCGCGATCTTTATGGTCCTGCCCCCCAGTCTTGGCTCTATATTATTTTTCAGCGTCGGGATCGGCTTACTATGGCTAGCCACAGTTCCACCTACCTCGGGGCTGGTGGCAGTGATGTTTGGCACACGCTACATGGCCCTGTTATATGGCATCGTATTTTTGTCGCACCAGCTTGGCAGTTTTACCGGTGTGTATCTCGGCGGTTTTCTCTACGAACAATCCGACGCATTCACAGCCGTCAGCGCGTTCTGCGGACAGTACCTTGGCTTTGCCAGCTTCGGCGACGCATCGCGCTACGACTTAGTCTGGCTGATTAATATTCTGCTCGGGGTACTGGCAGCAGTCATCCATTTGCCAATCCGTGAACGCGCTGTTGGTCGCTTTGCACAGGCTAGCGCCTAAGCATCATCACTGGTCAAGCATCAAGTCAAGCCA
>JAUHZM010000011.1 GCA_030426005.1 Gammaproteobacteria bacterium | reverse complement strand
TAGCGTGGATGTTGCGCGGCTGAAGAATATGAAAATTACCGCCGTGTTGTCACTACAAAGTGATGCGGATTTCAAGGTGCATCGCATCGACTGGCGCAAGCTGCAAAGTGCGTATCAGTACAATGACATCTCGGTACAGCGTTTTCCGATTATTGATTTTGACGAAAGCGACCTTGGTAACCGACTGGCAGAGCCTGTGCGTGCCTTGAATACGCTGATGGCTGTTGGTCATCGGGTTTACGTGCATTGCAATGCTGGTGTTTGTCGTGCACCAGCTACGGTACTCGGATATCTCGTGCATTATCGTGGTATGAGCATCGAACAGGGCTTGGATTACATTAGACGTAATCGGCCTCAAGCGAACCCCTACATCAGTGCTGTTCAGCAAGGTGTGCGCGAATTAGCCGAGACCTGAGCGCTAGCTTGTGAAGTTTGCCAAGGCGCGCTGAGCTGCCGCGCGACTGTACAAGCGATCTCTGTACGCCAGCAACGGATCTGGAACGCGAAACTTGAACCGGTCAGCCCAGTTCAGCGTCTGTGCCAATAAGATGTCAGCGAAAGTAAACTGATCTCCGAGCGCATAGGGCGTGTAGTTCGTGAGTCGTTCCAGAGCGGACACCGCCTTCTCAAATTCCCATTCTGCGGTGGTAAATATATCGTTAAGTCGATACGCCTCTGGGATGGCGAACTTGTGCTTGCCTTTTGTCCACAAGGGTTGCTCCAGCTCGGTTAGGATAAAAAACGCCAGTTCGTCATAGCGCGCACGCGCTTTGGGTGATTGCGGAATAAACTGATTCCCAGCGAGCTGATCGAGGTAATTTAGAATTGCACCACTTTCGGTGAGCACGAAGTCGTCGTGGCGCAAGGTGGGCACCTTGCCTTGAATGTTTAGCTTTTTGAGGTAGTCATCAGATTTCGCACCGAATTTTCCGTCACTAGCGAGATCCAAATTTATATACTCAAAAGACAAGCCGGATTCTTCCAATGCCCAAAGACATCGAAAAGAGCGTGAGGGGCCGGTGCCGTACAGTGTTAGAGACATTGAATTAGTCCTCCGATATGGGTTCGATCAAGTTATTCTCGGTTAGAAATGCGAGCACGATGTCGCGGATCAGAGGTTGAGTGACGGCTGTTGGGTGCAAGCCATCTTCCTGAATATACCCTTCGGTCGTGATAAAGTCTTCGCGGTAAAAATCGATAAACGGCAGTGCGTATTTATCTGCTAATGCTGGATAAGTCGCGCGAAATTCATCGACATAACGTGGTCCATATGAAGGCGGTACCGAAATACCGACCAGTGCGACGTCAGCACCAGCTGCCTGACTGAGTTGGATCATTTGCTCGAGGTTTTTTCGCATGGTGGCGACTGGCAGGCCGAGCAGGCCGTCGTTTGCACCAAGTTCAAGGATGATCAGATCGGGTTTAAACTCTTCTAATGTGAGTGGCAGTCTGGCTAATCCGGCTGCAGACGTGTCACCAGAGATCGACGCATTTAAGAGTGTGTGCTTGTCACCCAACTTCTGGGCCAACAGATGCGCCCAACCTTCTTCCAAGTGCATTCCGTACGCTGCGCTTAGGCTGTCACCATAAATAAGAATCCGTTTGGCGTGTGCTGTTGCGCTGATGCCTGACAAACTGAAGATGAGCATCAGGTAAAGTGTGAACTTGGTTTTCGCTGAGTTGGTTATCATATAACTTTAAGTCGTTGTGGCTGAGATTGTGGTTGGATCAATGTTGATCAGTCGGCTCGTAACGGAAAAATAGGTTGCTCGTTCGATATCAAACAATACGACGACCAAGCATAGGGTCTCGGTGCATCCTTGAGCATCTTCTTGCCCAAAATTAACACATTAGGTAATTCATGAACGATAGCATTTTACGCGCAGAGAATGTGTCGAAGCGCGTGCAAACTGCGGAGAAGCAGTTGACGATTCTCGAAGGTGTGTCGCTGGCGGTACCAGCCGGTCAGAGCGTGGCGATTATTGGTCCTTCTGGCGCTGGTAAGTCAACCTTGTTGGGTTTACTGGCTGGTCTCGATTCACCAACGGATGGGAAGATCTGGTTAGCACAACATGAAATTACCGCGATGGACGAAGAGCGCCGCGCCGCGGTACGCGCTGAGCTGGTTGGTTTCGTATTCCAAACCTTTCAGCTGTTGGGCAGTTTGACTGCCTTGGAAAACGTCTCGTTACCCATGGAATTAGCCGGTGAATCCGACGCGCAGGCCCGTGCTATCAACTATTTAGAGAAGGTCGGTTTGGCGGCGCGTTTGCAACATTACCCCAAGCAGTTATCCGGTGGTGAACAACAGCGGGTTGCGTTGGCACGTGCGTTTGCTTGTGAACCGAAGATATTGTTTGCCGACGAGCCCACTGGCAATTTGGATCAGGCCACTGGCCAGAAAGTCAGCGATCTCTTATTTGATCTGAACGAACAAAGTGATGCCACCTTGGTGTTGGTCACGCACGAGCAGCGCTTGGCCGAGCGCTGCCAACGCGTCATCACAATTGACGACGGTCGGGTTGTTGCAGACCAATGAGGATGATCGACTTAAAACTCCTCTGGCGAGACTGGCGTGGAGGTCAATTGAATTTGGTGGTGTCTGCGCTGGTGCTGGCGGTCATGGTGGTGACGGCAGTGAGCCTGTTCGCCGATCGAGTGGAGCGTGGTTTAAACCAGCAAATCAGTAGTTTTTTAGCCGCTGACCTAGCCTTGTCTGGTGGGATTGAGATTAGTGATGCGTATCGTCAACAAGCAATCACGGCTGGGCTAGATATCGCAGAGACAGTGCGTTTTCGTTCCATGGTGTTTGCCGGTGAACGCAATCATTTGGCTGCGGTTAAGGCGGTGGATCAGGCGTATCCATTGCGCGGTGAGATGGAACTCAGTGCCACACCAATGGCAGAACAGGTCATTAAGCTCGCGCGCGGTCCGCAGTCGGGTGAAGCCTGGGTTGAATCGCGACTGTTAAACTTGCTCGATATTCAGCTTGGTGACACGGTGGAAGTTGGGTATGCACAGCTCAAAGTGACGCATTTGATTGTGAATGAACCGGATCGTGGCACAGGTTTTTCTGGCACCGGTGCACGCTTGATGATGAGTACCGAAGACTTGGCTGCGTCACAATTAATTCGACCGGGTGGTCGTTACAGTTATCGCCTACTGATGCGTGGTGATGCGCCTGCGATTCAAGCGTATACGGATTGGTTTGAGCAACAAAAGGAGACCGCCGACGTAGAATCAGTACCACATTATCGTTTGTTGACGCCAGAGAACGCCGAAGAGCAATTGTCAGAAGCATTGCAGCGCGGTCGCGCTTTCCTGTTATTGAGTGGCACCATTGGTGTGTTGCTGGCCGGCTTAGCCATGGCGTTGGCCAGTCAACGTTATGCATCACGATTAACCGATCAGGTTGCCCTGATGAAAGCCTGGGGGCAGTCTTCCGCTGCAATTCGTCGCAGCCAGTTTTTCCGACTATTTATCATCGCTGCCGTGGCAACCACGATTGGCATCGCACTCGGTTGGCTGGCGCATTACCTGCTTCTAGAAGTGGTGCGTGGTGTGCTGGATGTGGTGTTGCCGTTACCGGGTTGGCGCCCATGGTTGGTGGCGACGATCACCGGGTTTGTGTGCGTGTTAGGGTTTGCCCTGCCCGCATTGTGGCATTTGCCACGCATTGAGCCCCTGCGTGTATTGCGGAGGGATTTGCCAGACACACTGATTGGCCAGGGCCGTCGTTTAGTGATCGGTATTGCTGCCCTACTGCTGCTGGCGTATTGGTACAGCGGCAGTATCGTGGTGGCCGCCCTATTTCTTGCTGCCTTGTTTGCTCTCTTCGCCGTTTGTGCGCTCATTGCCATGCAGATTCTACGTTTGGTCCGCGGATTTGGCAGCTGGCGCGGGAGCTATACCCGACTAGGATTGGCGAACCTATGGCGTCGGCGTGGCCAGACTCTGGTGCAATTGGTCGGTTTTTCGACTACATTGATGCTCTTGCTGGTGGTCACTGGGATGCGCACCAATTTAATTGCTGAATGGGAGGCGCAACTGCCGGACAACACGCCAAGCCACTTCCTGTTCAATGTGGCAACGCCACAAGTGGCGCCTGTTAAAGAATTATTAGATGAGCACGGCGTATCGACCACTGACTGGTACCCAATGGTGCGCGGCCGTTTAGTCGCAATCAATGGCGAAGCAATTTCACGAGAACGCATGGCGCGTTCAGATGGTTTGAGTCGTGAGGTCAATTTCACGCAAGCTGACACTTTGCCTGAGGGCAACGCGATTGTGCAAGGTGAGTGGTGGAACGATATTGAGAGCAAGGCAGACGGGAACGATGAAACCAATGACGTGCCTCGTGCCGAGTTTTCCATCGAAGAAGAAGTCGCTACCGAAATTGGCATCGTGCTGGGCGATGAAGTGGAGTTCAGTATTGGTGGTCTGAGATTCAGTGCCAAGGTGACCAGTATTCGCAGCGTGAACTGGCAGAGCATGACCCCGAACTTCTACGTGGTGTTCTATCCAGGCCTGTTGGATAAATACTCTCCGAACTGGATTACTGCGGTGCGCGGCGCTGACAGCGATTCGCAAAACCGCGGTGCCTTAACGCAACAAGCCCCGTTTGTGCAGTCCATGGTCAATCAATTTCCCACTGCGGTGGTGCTCGAGTTGCGCGATGTGATAGAACGCATTCGCGATGTGATTAATCGGGTTACACAGGGCTTGGAGTTAATTTTGTTTGCCGTATTAGCTTGCGGTGGTCTCGTGCTGTTTGCTGCGATCGGTGTGTCATTTGATGAACGGTTGCGTGAGAATGCCATTCTGCGCACGCTCGGCAGTTCGCGTCGTATCATTGTTGGCGCACTCACGGTGGAGTTTGCTACCTTGGGATTGATCGCAGGGCTAATTGCGGCTTGCGGTGCTGAGATTGTGTTGTACTTTGTGCAGACAAATTTATTTGATTTAAGTCCGCAATGGCACTGGGATCTCTGGCTGTTGGGCGTGGTATCCGGCGTTGGTTTGATCACCGTGCTGGGACTGTTGCGTAGTCGTCCGATCATTTCAACACCACCATTGGAATCTTTGCGGCAACTCGCTTAAATGAGTCTGCATTTGGTTTAGTGCGCTGCTTTGCTCTACACTGTGTCTGACTAAACACATTTAAGTGGAGGCTCACATGGTGGTACGTATCGTCTTATCTGTCGGTAACGCGAGAAGCATCAGTTCGCTTAGCATCGCTGCTTTGATTTACCTCATGAGCTCGGTAGCAGTAGCACAAACCAGCTCGTTAATTGGCGGGTCTGGTTTTGCCAATGAGTGTTACCAGAACTCTCAGCGTGCGACACAAACATTGGGTGTCGCACGTCAGAACCTGGAGCCCTGTGACCGGGCGATCAATGACGCGGCGTTGCCGCAAAATGATCTAGTCGCCAGTCTGGTCAATCGCGGGATTATTCATGCCGCATTGCAGGACTACGTAGCAGCAGCCAAAGACTATAATCGCGCCATCGAATTAGATGACGAAGTTGGTGAAGCGTATATCAATCGGGGCAATCTCTGGTTCTTGGCACAGCGCTTTGAAGACGCGATTGTGGACTATGATTTTGCATTGCAATTTGGTGTGGTGAATATGCATGTTGCACACCTTAACCGTGGCATGGCCTTAGAGCAGCTTGGGCAGAAGGACGCCGCCAAAGCGAGCTATCAACAAGCGTTAGAAATCATTCCTGAGTGGCCGCCAGCGTTACTGCGAATTGCCCGTTTGGATCAGCCGTGAGTGACGTTATTAAAGCGGTTGAACGCTGGCTGACATCGGTCGTTATTGAGCTGAATCTGTGTCCATTCGCGCAGCGCGAATATCGTTCTAATCGTGTGCGTTTTAAAGCCAGTGACGCGCAAAATGAAGAAGCCGTGTTGCGCGATTTGGTGGTCGAAATGTCGTTACTAACGCGGCGTCCAGAGATTGAAACCACTTTGCTGATTCTGCCGAGCGCCTTGGCTGAGTTTCTGCAGTTTAATGATTTCCTCGGTTTTGCGGATCAGTTGCTGGAAGAAATGCATCTCGATGGCGTGTATCAAATCGCCAGCTTTCATCCTGACTATCAATTTGATGGCACCGATGCGGAGGATGTTGAGAACTACACTAACCGAGCACCGTACCCGATTTTGCACATATTGCGAGAAGCCAGTTTGAGTAAGGTGATTGAACGTCATCCCGATCCCGAATCGATTCCTGACCGGAACATTCAACTGATGAATGACTTAGGTCAACGACACATGCAGTTACTTTTACAGTCAGTGATCACGGATGAACAGCCCGGCTAGGTTGTTTTCAACCTGGTCGCTGATCGCATTGGTGGTCGGTAACGCGGTCGGTGCAGGCATCTACACCACCTCTGGCTTTGCCCTGGCTGATTTGGGGTCACGAGAATGGGTGATGCTGGGCTGGTTGGTAGCTGGATTGGTCGCGATTGCTGGCGCTGTGAGCTATGGCATGCTGGTACGTCACATAACTGAGTCCGGCGGCGAATATGTGTTTTTATCGCGCGCGATCCATCCCTTAGCGGGTTTTATCGCGGGTTGGGTATCACTGCTTGCAGGCTTTCCGGGTGCCATTGCCTTTGCCGCGTTGGCATTCGAGGCGTACCTGAGTTCGGCAGTACCGTGGCTACAACAGTTGCCAGCCACGGTGATGGCGATCACCGTTACCGTGTGTGCAGGCCTACTACACGCATTTCGCGTAAGTACTGGCGTACGAAGTCATCAAAACCTGGTGCTGTTGATGTTGATCATCTTAGTATTGCTGGTGCTCGCAGCCAGCTTTGTGATTGTGTCTACCGTACCAGCCAATGAGATCGCACCGGTAACTCCGTCGCCATTTAATCTATTTGCGTTCGCAGGGACCTTGGTTTGGATCTCATTGAGTTATTCCGGGTTCAACGCTGCGGCGTATGTGGCTGGGGAAGTCGAGCAAGCGCGTGAGACGGTGCCGCGTGGCATGGTGCTCGGCACGGTGTTGACTATGGTGCTGTGCTTGGCGGTCAACTGGGTATTGTTATACGGTGCGGATGCGAGCTTGATTCAAGGGCGTGCCGATATTGCCGCGGTAGTCGCTGATTCATTGGGCGACAGCACTGCACGGCAGTTGGTGCAGGTGGTGGTGGCGATTTCATTGTTGACCTCAATTACCGCCATGGCACTGGCTGGCCCACGCGTTTATGCCAAAATGGCGGAAGATGGCGCATTGCCAGCTCTGTTCAAACAACGGCATGGTCATCCACCGCGTAGCTCGATTGCATTACAGGTCGCGATCTCAGTGCTGTTGATTTCGTTGTCAGATTTGCGTGGTTTGATGTCATACCTAGGCTTTACCTTGTCTCTTTGTCTGGCATTGGCGGTGAGCAGTTTATTTGTCGTACATTGGCGGCGTGGACAACGCCCCGCGTCTGCCTGGTATCCGGTGGCGCCGCTGGTGTTCGTCGTTTGTACTGTGTTGTTTGCCGTGTTGTCGGCTATTCATCAGCCGCTTCAGGCATTGGCTTTGCTGCCGGTGGTCGGGCTGGGTACACTAGCGTATTGGGTCTCGGTCCACCGCGTTCGAATTAATTCACCACAACAAAAAACGGAGTTTTAGAAATCATGCAACGACTCATTATGACTGTTCTGTGTTTGATGCTATGCGGCTGTGTGGCGCTGATTACACCGAAAGTGGACACGACCTTGGCGTCATTGGAGGCCGGCGACTACGCGCTGGATAAAACGCACGCGAGCCTGATTTTTAAGGTCAAGCACTTGGGATTATCGAACTACGTCGGTCGCTTCAATCAGTTTGATGCTAGTTTATCGTTTGATCCAGCTAACGTGGCCGCCGCAAAGTTGAGTGCGGTGATCGACATCGATTCGTTGGATATCAACAATCCTTCTTTGAAAAAAGACCTGATGGATGGCACCTGGTTTGACCAACCTCGTTATCCGCAAGCGCGTTTCAGCACTGTGTCTGTGACGCCTGTTTCAGATAATCAATTTTCCTTCACCGGTAATCTGGCGTGGCGCGGTGTGGAAAAACCAGTGAGCATGTTAGTCACGTTTCATGGTGGCGCAGACAATATTTTGACGCGTAAGTACACCTTGGGCTTCTCTGCGACCGGTACCTTTAAACGCTCGGACTTTGGTATGGACGCCTACATCCCGTTGGTCGGCGATGAGGTGACGATTGATGCCGATGCGGAGTTTTTGAAGAACTGAGCACTGTACGTGCGCTGGTCGGACCCTCCAGCTAAATTCACCCAAACGGAGGATACTCTGCGTTTGAGATAGTGCCTATAGTGATGCTAAGGAAAGCATAGTCTGCGCAAACCGAGGCGATGTTGTCGGCAGCGCAGCCCTTGTCTCTATCGTAAAGGAGGATTGGATATGAAGACGTTTGTAAGATGGATGAGTGCGGGCTTGATCAGTATTACCCTGACTGGTTGTTTTCTGGATCGCTCTGGTCTGGCAGCTTTTGACGCCGGTTTTGATGTGCGCCCGCAGATTCTATGCGAAGGCGAATCTACCACAGTAAGTTGGGACTTTGATGCGGATCGTTTGGATCGCAGCACTGTTTTGATCACGCGCGCTCCCGGTGGTGTTGTGGATCTCGAGCCACCGATCTCGAACTCTGGCAGTGTCTCGTTTGTGCCACGGCAACCGACCACGCCAGAAACGATTCAAAATACCACCGTTAGTCAATTGGTCGTTGTGCGCCGCAATGAAGGTTCGGATTCTACGCAGTTTGTGTCGACGCCCGTGTTGGTGGTTGGCAGCGAGACCAGTCTGCCGCACCAAGAAACTTTTGAGTGGGGTTGTTTTAATGCGCCGGGTGGCGGTGGTGCGGGTTGGACTCGTGTTGACTACGAACGCGGTCAGAAAGCATCCTCGTCAATTCGAGTGACCTCGGTGCAAAATCTAAGTACGGTGCCGGTGGTGATTGGTGTGCGTCGCGATCCGGCCGATTCGGTATTCATGCTGCCGTTGGGGGTCGGCGCCACCACCACGGCGCTTAATGGTGAGTTCTGGGGCATCTGGCAAGCTGTGCCGGAGTCGATGGATTTTGGTGGTGAGGATGGCTGTGATGACGGCTTGCCGCCCGGATCAGTGGTGGTCGGACCACGTTCGCCCAGTGTGATCACACCACGTCCAGATCTCACATTGGGGATTCAGTTGGCTTGCGTCGGGCCTTAATCGAGTGGTTGGATTTTATTGCTATGCAAATTTAGCCTTTGTAAGAACGGCCTTCTTGTTGGCCGTGATGAATCCAATGCGAGATCGCGGCAGCTTTATTATCCACACCGTTGGCACGCAAATCCGGGTGATGATCCAAATAAAATTCCCAATTGAAATCGTCCGGTACCTGCGTGCGAACATGTGCGGCTTTCTGCTGCTCAAATGACGAGGTTTTCGCATCCAGCTCGGCCGCATAGCCAAATAAACGGATATCGTCGGCGTATAAGCTATGTAAGATTTGTTGTGTTTCTGCCGTTAAAAAGTGCGAGTATTCAGGCATTTGTCCGAGTTCTCTTAGACTCTCTGCGCTCATATTGGCCGCGTCTGGCAGGGTTTGATCAGTGTTTACCACAGTGACGTTGTGCATGCCCAGCTCTTCGACCAATGCCAATGCCCGCTGGCGTTTGTCATTGTGCTGTTTGAATACTTGCTGCATCAGGCCACGTAAATCTGTCTGCAGTGATTCCATATGGCAGATGTAGTGCAGGTTTAAGCTGCCCTCGGGCGTCTTGGGTAGTCGCCCGGTCAATTTTTGCCACCACGAGCGTGGCTTTACGTACAAGGTCTTGCCGCGAAGATCACCGGAGATCACACTTTGTGGCAGAAAGTGCGTATCTTCCAGCGCCTCAACACCGCGCGCCACACAGTACTGCAAGACCTGAGAGAAAGAGTAGCTGACTTGTGACTCATCGATGTCCAGCACGCGGGCGAAATCATCGAACTCAGTTCGGTTTAGCACCATGCGATTCAGATACGCGCTTACGAATCGCGTATACGGATGCCGCACGATCGTGGCACAAAATGCGTTACTGAAATCAAATTCGGGTGGTGCGGCAAACAGTTGGCCGGCCTCGTGCCAATCGTCTTGCATGGCATCACGCAATGCTTGCAGACGCTTTTGTGTGGCGTCGGGCAATTCATCACCATGCAAGGCCACAAATAAGCGTCGGGCTACACTGCAAGCACTCTTTGGATTGTAAAAAAGTGCGTAGTTGTATTTTTGGCTAACCAGCGGAGTCATTGTTGTGCATACGTCTAGACTATAAACGGCGTGTAGTTTACCACTGAATCTCACCTATGACTGAGTTCCAGCGCGGAACGGTGGTTGAACCAGGCATCTTCGTAGTTAAAAAAGTGGTAACAAAAGTTTGGTTGACATCTGGTGACATTTGTCGCCTAATGGCGACATGAATCCTTCATCGACAGAACTAATTATCTTGAAGCACCTATGGCGTCATAAAGCCCAGAGCTTGCGAGAAATCCATGTGGCGATAGAGTCTGAGCTTGGTTGGTCACGCTCATCCACACGTAAAACTGTGGAGCGTATGGTCGACAAAGGTTTGCTCGGCCTTCGCAATGCGCATGGCCTGAATGTGTATCACGCGAGGGCGCGAAAAATCCCAACCCTCGCGGACATGATCCGCGATTTTGCGGCGAACGTCTTGGGTCTTGAAGGCCCTTTGCCGGTTTCCAATCTGGTTACAAGTCAGGTATTGAGCCAGGAGGAACTGTTAGAGCTTGAGGCGTATCTCGAGAAAACAGACAACTCGGTCGAGGACAACACATGATTATGGTGGCTGTTTTCACCTGGGCGGTGTTGCTTACCAGTATCGCGGTCTTTGTGATGGTCGGCGGGCTGACCAGGTTGAGTTTGCATCTACGTCAGTCTTCTTTGGTGTGGGCCGCCGCGATGCTTGCGGTGGTGTTGATCGCGGGTTTTGCGACCTGGTGGTACTTCGTTCCGTCACAGAGCCCGAGTCAAGACTTGTTGGCACTCACAGAGGCTCCGTTGCTAGCGGTGGTGGGCAGCTTTGATTGGCAAGTAGCTAACTCGAACGCCACGGCAACCGCCAGTCACCAGCCACTTTTTATAACGACTTGGACCGTCGTGTATCTGGCAGGCCTTGCGCTGTGTCTGATGCGACTCGGGCTTGGTCGTTTACGTGCTGCACGCATCGCGAATCAAGCGGTGCAAGACATGACCGCGCAAGTAAAAAATGTTTGGCTGACTGAGGAATTAATCTCGCCTTGTGTGTTACGCGCAGGCTGGCGTGGCGATTACCGTATAGTGTTGCCGCGCACCTTAATTCCTGCGCTGACGGAATCGGAACTGAATATGGTGATCGCGCACGAGAAAGCGCACATTCAGCGCCATGATGACCAGGTTGGCATGCTTCTGCGGTTAATCGTGTCATTCACTTGGTTTACACCATTTATGCACCGCTTGTTGGCTGAGTGGGCCGAGGCGATAGAAATACAGTGTGACCAAGCGGTGGTTACAGCTCAACCACGCTCACAGCGACGCGGTTATGTGCAGACACTGCTCAAGACAATGCGTTTTACACAGAACGAAAATCTTCCTTTACCGGTGGCGGCGTTTGCCACCAAATCCTTACGGAGAGAAAAAATGCGAATTTGTTTAGCTTTAGGCGATCGCCCGTATCGTGCCTTAGGTCGAGTGACCAAAGGACTTATTCTGATTAGCACGGTCGCTGGTAGCACGATAGGGGGCATGGCGCTGTCGAGTGGCATGTCGAATGAGAGTCTGTCGATGACAGCGGATAGTTTAACCACGCAGCCGGTAGCGATGTTACACGAGGGTCGACACACCTCTGGATTTGGAATGGCGAAACATCCGTTTAAGCCGGGCCAAAAACGGAACCACACTGGCGTGGATATTGCAGCCCCCGTGGGCACGGTGATTCATGCGCCGGCAGATGGTGTGATTGTCACTGCGACAGACCTATATAACGGCTTACCAAAGTACGGTAAAGTCGTGGTGTTGGAGACAAATGGAAACACACAAACGCTGCTCGCGCACCTCGATCAGTATATGGTAACAGTTGGTCAGCGGGTCACCGCAGGAGAGCCGATTGCCACCATTGGTAACACGGGTCAAACCACTGGGCCGCATGTGCACATTGAAACTAGACTCCGTGGTGAGCGGGTTGATCCGCACAGTGTTTGGCAGTTACCTCAACCCAACTAAGGTGTGGGCTACGTTGTATGCGCTTTACTCCAAAATGCTGCTTGTTCGTTCTGATACTTTGTTTGGTCAGCTATAGTTCGCAAGCCAAACAAATTGCACTGTCATTTGATGACGCGCCGCGTGATGCAGGGCCGATGTTTAGCGGTGCTGAACGCACTGCGCAGTTAATCAAAAGCTTGCGTGAGGCCAATTCAGGGCCGACCGTCTTTTTTGTTAAAACCAGTGGCATGGAAACGGAAGAGGGTCGAGCGCGCATCGAGCAGTATGCAAATGCAGGGCATCTCATCGCCAACCACACGCACTCGCATTGGTGGTTAAATCGCACCGAGACTGATTCGTATTTGGCAGATATCGATCAAGCAGAGTCCCTATTGCAGGGCTTGCCGAATCGCCGTCCTTGGTTTCGGTTTCCCTATTTAGACGAAGGTCGTCCGATAGCTCAGCGAAACGCGATGCGCCAGGCACTTCAAGAGCGAGGTCTGAAAAATGGTTACGTCACCGTGGATAACTTTGATTGGTATCTAGCACGTCAATGGCAGCGCGCGGTGGAAGAAGGCCGTTGGGTCAACCATCACGCGCTTAAAACGGTCTATCTTGACATGCTGATGTCCGCCGTCGAGTTTTATGACGAGCTGGCTGCGTCGCACATTGGTCGCTCGCCAGCACATGTCTTGCTTTTACATGAAAACGACTTGGCCGCGATTTATGTGGATGAGTTGATTGAACGCCTGCGGGACAATGGTTGGGATATCGTCTCGCCAGATACAGCCTATGCAGACCCGATTGCCAAGTACCAAGCGCAAACTTTGTTTGCATGGCAGGGTCGCATCGCGGCTATTGCCAGTGACCGAGGCGTACCCCACACCGAGCTGCGACACTATTCCAGTCAGGAGGCAGCATTGGACAAGTTGCTAAGTGAGCGCGGTGTGTTTGACAAGCCGACATCTGATTTTACGATTTTGAACCCGCAATAACTTTGTTCGCTACTTTGTAGTCAACACTCAAAGGTGCTTTGTTCGACTCAGCTAACTTCCATCCAGTATCCCGAGGTTGGTAAGGAGAAAAGTGACCGAGTTTTGATTTACCTCCGCTTGCAAAAGTACGTCACTATCATTGAAGGCGGTCAGTTTTTCGTTGACTTGCCAACAGAATGCTGCGCCGATGAAACCACCAAAAAACCAGTGTCATTGACAAAAAGATAGTGAGATAACTCACTGTGCCGACTGTTCGCATTAGACCCTGCGCCTCGTGCTCAATGGTGAGACGTAGCAGTCCGGTCTCAGGGCGACTTCCGGCCGACCAGGTTGCAAAGTTCCAGGCAGCGTGGAGCCCAATCGGCATCGCAATGCCTTTCGTTGCGATTGCACTCATACCCCACAACAAACCTGCTGGGAATACGCCGAGCATGATTGTCTGAATATTCCAACCGTATAAGAGGTGACTGAGACCAAAAATGAGAGATGTCGCGACAACGGCTGGCCAAGATCCCCAGCGATCCGCAAGTTTCTGCAGCGCATAGCCTCTGAAACCTATTTCCTCCATCCACGCGGTGGCCAGAAAACGTAGGAAGTAAATTATAACGATTGTTGCGCCGATCTCCGGTACGAGTTCGAAACGAATCGGGCCAGCGAAGCTCGAGACGATGAATGTGTGCACACCGAACGATAGAGCCCCCAAGAGGAGTCCCAGTGTGAAATTACACGCGCTAGAAGCTTCGCTCTTAGGCCCGGTAATGCGCTCGCTGGGCGAGTCAAATCGCACAAAAATGGCAGTAAGTCCCAACAAGCCTAAACTGCTTATAGCGCCCCAAGCGGTAAGTTGCCACACTTCGGTCTTGATGGCGCTGGATGTGACAAAGCCAACCAAAAGAGTTGTGGCAACGTACCCGCACCAAAACAACAGTACCTTCGCTAACCAGCGCAGGTTTCGTGAATCTTCCGATTTTTTGGTGTTGAAAATCATGTGTCTATCAATATTTCGATGCCCGACCGTGTGCGGTTCCTTGGATGGTCAGACTGTGATCCAGGGTGGATTTTGTCATGGGGTTCGATATAAGCCCTCGAGTCGACCGCATTGGATTTCTATGTATAGTCCAAATGTCGACACAAGAATCTTTAGCGGGATACTTCTCTCTCGTATGCGACATTTGCCAAGGGGATAAAGACGCCTAGGCCGATGTAGACAAACCCCGCGTAGATGGCAATGTCAGGAGGTGAGAGTAGTGCGAATAACGCTGAGAGCACGCCGAATACCACTTGAATCAAGAATACGGCAACCATTTTTTTGGTCTTAACGGATTCAAATTCGGTGAGAGCT
This sequence comes from Gammaproteobacteria bacterium, assembly GCA_030426005.1. GTDB lineage: Bacteria > Pseudomonadota > Gammaproteobacteria > Arenicellales > Arenicellaceae > Arenicella. The sequence goes on along the minus strand of JAUHZM010000011.1, from coordinate 7,484 downwards.
AGCTCGCCTCGCTGGCGGTAGGCATGCAAATACAACAATGTCAGTATCGCGGTTAACAAGGCATACCCAACACCATAGATCACAAACAGGTCCGCGAATTCTCGATTGCTATTGACGCTGAATTCGCCAGGCAGCCAACCGCCGCTTATAAACTGGCAAAGGCCAGAATAGATCAAGCGCAGGGGGTAAATAAATACCAGTATGGTGAAGATCATTGACAGCGTTAGGACAGTGGCAGTGGTGCTCTCCAAACCGTAGCGCTGACTCCACACTCGGTGGGCCCACCAAAAGGCCACAATCTGCACGAAGCTCAGAAAAAAAGCAGGCACATTCTTAAGCGCTAAGATGAGTTCACTGTGGTTGCTTGGAATTGAGCCCACGGATACAACCAGCATAGTCAGCGCGAATGCAAACGCCGTGTCTGAGAACACTTCGAGGCGAGTCATGTTCTCGCTGCGCAAATAAAAACCACTTCGGGTGCGAAGCGGCTTTAATCGTTCTTTAGTCCAGTGCATGTGTATGATAGTAACGACACTATCCAACGCCGAGCAAGTGGTTTTGCTTTGTTGTTATAGTGAAATTTGTGTGGCCAACCCTAGTTTTTGAATCGAGCGGTACTACTAGCAATGCGTTATGCATCCAGCGTGGTTAAAGGAGCTCCATCGTATTTCCCAGCCCACGTTTGAACTTCATTAAACACTGCACGCATGATTTTGGTATTTGTGTTTCGAAAATCAAATGATCTTGCGTAGTCGCAGATGTCAGCTTAGCCCCTGCTCCGTGCGATTTTAAACAGCCGAAAATGATCGACTAGAGAACCTGCAGTGATAATCAGTATTGCTGAGATAAGAATGAATACTTAATCCATGGGCAATTCCCGATGCAGAGGCCTAAGGCATTGGTCGCGGTGTGTGATTGTTACAGATTTTAGTTAAAGAATCACCCAGACTAACAAATATGTTATGGCAAGCAAAAATGCTGTCATCCATAACTTGCCCCTCCTAGTCAAATGCTTGGAAGTATAGGCGACCGAAAATGGCCCAAGTAAGTGAAAAAAGAATTTTTCAAACGAGTTGGATAGATTATCAGCGCCTTCGCTATCAAAGACAATCAGCCCAGATATCCCTGCCACAAGCATTGCGATGATTGCTAATACGTCTGCCAAAGAAATTGATTGCATTTGTACTTACTCAAATTTGAGATTCTTGTAGGCTGAATTCCAGCCTGTGTGGTGTTTTGCACCTAAGTCGGTGCCAATGGCTTCTGGCTGAGTGACTAATAGTCGCATTCGAGACTTCACCACTATAAACCAAACCAATACCAGATATTAAACGATTGCCCAGCGTGGGCGGCTTGGTTAGGATGGTGCACCAAAATCACGCGGTCCGCCGTGACCCTTTCGCAGCGAGAATATTTAGATGGACATGTTGAACGAATTTCGAGATATGGTGCAGCGCTTTTTGCAAGCTGAAGTTGAGCCGAATATTGAGCAATGGGAGGCGGATAAATTAATGCCCAAGTCGTTCTGGCCCGTGATGGGCGGTGCGGGATTGCTGCTGGTGGACTTCGAGGCGGAGTACGGTGGTGCGGAAGCTGACTTTGACGTGAGCTTGATGGTGCAGGAAGAGATGTGCCGCATGGGCTATCACGCCTTGGCGTCGGCCTACAACATTCACGCCAATATTGTGGCGCCTTATATTTTAAACATGGGCACTGACGCGCAAAAGCAGCAGTGGTTGCCGGGAATGGCGTCGGGTGAGATCGTGACAGCCTTAGGCATGACGGAGCCAAGTGCAGGCAGTGATTTGGCCGCGCTACGAACTCGTGCTGTGCGCGATGGCGACGACTACATCATTAACGGCTCCAAGGTGTTTATCACCAACGGTATTCATGCTGACATGGTGGTGGTGGCGGCCAAAACCGACCCAGATAAAGGAGCTAAAGGCGTGTCTTTGTTTTTGGTAGACACTAGCCTGCCTGGGTTTGAAAAAGGCAAAAAGATCGAGAAGATGGGTCAACATAGTGGCGACACCGCAGAACTCTTTTTCTCAGATGTACGTGTGCCCGCGGATGCTTTATTGGGTAAAGAAGGGCACGGCTTTGCCTATATGATGAGCGAGCTTCCACGTGAGCGCCTAGGTGTAGCCGTGCAGGCGATTGGTCACGTGCAAGGTGCCTTGGACTTGACCGTGGACTACGTGACCGAGCGTCAAGCCTTCGGTCAGTCGGTAGCTAAATTTCAGAATACCCGATTTAAGCTGGCCGAAGCCAAAACGGAATTGGAGTTGTGTCGCGCGCTGATGGAGAAGTGCCTAGCGAAGTTTAAGCGTGACGAGATGACGGTGGAAGACGCGGCGATGCTCAAATACGCAGCGACTGATATGCAAGTACGTGTGATCAGTGAATGCCTACAATTGTTCGGTGGCTATGGCTACACCGATGAGTACCCGATTTCACGTTTCTATCGCGATGCGCGCGTGCAGACGATCTACGCGGGCAGTACCGAAATCATGAAAGAAATTGTAGCCCGGAGTATTTTAGGACGCTGATTCTTGACACGCTGCGCTCAGAGGGTAGCGCAGCGTGCGTTATCTGTTTTATGACCTAGGAACGGTAACCAAGGAAGGTCATAATAGTTTAAATATCAGACCTGCTTCTGTTCTTTAAAATCAGGGCAGGCCTTGCGTAGTTAGAATGAACTGTTGGTTTTCATTTGCTGCACCGCCGCTGAACTATTCCATGAAAGCGGGCAGAATTTTCTCCGCGGTTAACCGCAGCGGCCGCATTTCTCGATCATGACCCGTGGTGACCACAATCAAGTCTAGTTCATCGATCAAAATAATATATTGCCCGCCGCCTCCTTGTGCTGATCGGCTGAGGTAGCGTTTTCCATCATGCATTAAAACCGCTTGCCACCAAAAATAACCATAGCCAGGGTTGGTGACGATGTCATTCGTGAAGAAGATATCCTCGGGCTCTATGTGGATCACTTTGATACGCTTCTGGGACTAATTGTTCGCCTTGCCATTTTCCCTTGTTTTTGACCAGCATGCCCCATTTGAGCATATTGCGCGACGTCATATCGGAGCCAGAACCAGCGCTTGGCAGACCGCTTACATCGTTCTTCCAGTCGAATGTCGTGATGTTCAGTTTGGCCAACAGCTCTTGCTCGATAAACTCTTTGGCGCTGCCAGGCACTACCGCTTCCAATACCTGCATAACCATCGATGGGTCGCTGCCTTGATACAGAAACGTTTGCGACTCCGGCGTTACCGGTGCGCTGTGTTCAAAATAGGCTTGTACCAGACCTTGACCTTGTAATGGAGCAGGATTTTTCTCCAGCTCGTCCATGATACCTTCCGGAATGCGTAAGCCTGACGTCATGGTTAACGCGTGATGCAGTGTCACCAATTCGGCGCCCTTGACGAGTTTGGTTTTATCAAGATCATTAAGGAAGCTAATAACGGGTCGTTGCAGATCATCCATAGTCAAATAGCCCATTTGAATGGCTCTACCCAGAGCCAACCCCGTGTAAGCTTTGGTTGCGGATGCCTGTGGATGAGCCATGTTCCTGCGACCGCGTAGATAATACGATTCGAATAGCAGCTTGCCTTTATGGGCAATGAGTAGGCTATCAACGCGAGCGTATTTTTGGTCGGCAATCTCACGAGCCAATGCCAGAATCATACCTTGCTCACCAGCATCATGACCTAACACGCCAACAGGAATAGAATCGTTTAGGTCAGCGGGGCTAGCGTCGACAAATTCCAATTTTAAGGGTGAGAGGTCTCGAAATGTAACGTCAGTCGGTTCCGCCAGTGCTTCGTTTATTAAGTTAGACAACCAGCTTACGCCGCGTACTCCAGTCATGGGGAAAGCGGTCTGATGGCTACCTTCAATTTCGACTTTGGAAATGAATAGCTTCTCACTACCTGCGCTGTTCAACAGTGCGATGTATTGATCGACATAGCCATTCAGCTCTTGTTCCAAGGAGCCATGTGTAATGTAAATATTCGCGCCTATCTCAACCTGTTTGGACTTCGAGTTGCTCAAGAGTTCGGTTAAGTAAGGAATGCTACCTTTGAGAGATGGGCTGCCGAGTATGTAATTATTGAACGTATCTGGCTGAGCTACTGCTATATAACTTCCAAACTCTCCGCCAGCTGAATAGCCAAAGTAACTTCGATTGTGAGGGTTGGTACGATAGTTTTTCTCTACGTATGGGATCACTTGTTCGCGGATAAATCGTAGGTGACTGCTGGCTTTGCCGAATTGGTATTTAGTTTGCCGGTCTGCATTTTTCGTTTCCAACAATGTGTAGTCGCGAAAGCGACTCACGTAGGGGCCGACTTCTTTAACTAAGTTCGTAGGCATATCTTTTTGCCATGAAATGCCGACCAAGATAACGTCATTTAACAAGTATTCTTGGGCGACGGATAATTGTTCGATATGCCAATCCGCGTCGGTAAAATAGATCACCGGATAGTGAGTCTTGGAACTGTCTGAATAGGTCTGTGGCAGTTTTATATACAACTCATACTGACCACCTGAGACACTGTCTTTAATAGGGACTATCTCGGTTCTGGGTATTTGAAATCCCTTGGATTCGGATGCAAGGCTACTTGAAAACGCAATACAAAAAATGAGGCCTAGAATGACACGCTGATACATAGGGCGACTGACTCGGTTGTTAGTTGGCGTGTCATTTTCAGTAGAACACATTCAAAAAACCTGACGTTTACCTGATTTCTTGGTGAATTCATCCTTCATTAATCAAACCAAGGTTTGCTGTCGTTTAATTGGTGGTAGTCTCAGATAACTGCACAATCGACAAGCTTCAATAGGGCGACACCGCATGGCATTGCAATACTGGGTTGGCGATCGATATATCGACCTGACTAGAAATCAAATTACGCGCCACGAAACGGTGCTCACTTTAGCGCCTAAAGCACTCGCCGTTTTAACGCTGTTAGCGAAAAAACAGGGGTCAGTGGTGACTCAGGATGAGTTGCTTGATCATGTCTGGAAGAACTCCATCGTTAGCCCCAACACATTACAACGCAGCATCGCGCAGCTGCGAAAGGCGTTTGATGATGATGCTAAACAACAGAGAGTCATAAAAACGCATTCAAAGCGCGGATACAGTTTGGAGCTTACGGTGAGCTGGCAGGACAGCCGTGACGGCGGTGCATCGATATCTTTACCAGCCTCCAATCCTGCACCGATGCCGCGCAATAAAAAGCTGTTCTTGAGCTTCTTAGGCATCGTCGTTGTAATGGGCGCGGCGATGCTGTTTAAACAAGTTCAAGGTACGAAGAGCTTGTCGATAAAGTCGATTCAAGCTCTGACCGCTACCGACAACAAGGAGTTTAATGCGATTTATTCAGCGGATGGCGAGTACATCATTTTTAATCGCTATCACGAGAAGTTTTGTCGTAGCCGCATCTGGGCCAAGCACCTTGGATCGCAACAAGAAACATTGCTAACTCCTTGGGGAAACTACGGCAGCTTAAGCCTCTCACCAAATGGCAGACAGTTGGCTTTTATCGAACGCGAGCGTTGTGATACACCTCAGCCTGCAACGCCGTGTTTTTCATTAAAAAGCTTAGACTTCATAAATGCGTTAGAAGGGAATTCGGTTGTCTCCACACTAAAGACTTGCAAGAGTGCCCAGATAAGCTCTCCCCAGTGGCTCTCGGACGAAGCACTTGTGCTAATGCACAACCCCACCAATCAGTGGCAGTTATTAAAGTTTTCCGTCGCCGACTCGAAGAGCGAAATTCTTTATCAGCCTCAAACAGGGAGCATACGCAGCTTTGATATCGCGCCGACGGAGCCGCGAATTGGGCTCATTCTTGTCGATGAATTAAACCAGCCCATCGTGGAGCTAGTAACGAGTGACGGGGAACGAGTTTCAAGCAATAAAGTCCACGAACATCCAGCAATTTCGGCGTATAAAACGTTTTACCCTAGATTCGTACCGAATGAATCGTCATTGATTTTCAGTACCGGTCGGCAATTGTTTTCATTGTCGCACGAAGGAGAGGTTCAACGTATCATGTTGCCCTTGGATCAAGCCATGGGAACACCGCTATTCGGGCCGAAGCCCGACAAGGCGCTTGCCATCAAAGGAGTCTATGACAGCGATATTGGTACGCTTGATCTGTCGAAACTGGAGAATCCTCTTTCACCACCTATTTCTGAAAATCAAATTACCAACATTGCGCGTTCAAACTCTGGTGATGCAGACGGTGTATTTCAGCCGGGCGGGCATGCCATAGCGTTTAAGTCGACACGTACCGGCACTGAACAGCTATGGTTAAGTGATGAAGGCACTCTGACTCAATTAACTCATTTGCCGTTGGACTCAAGAATTCGTGGCTTCCGCTGGTCTCATGACGGCTCAAGCTTGTTGCTCAATGCTGATGGCCTGCTGATTGTGATACCGTTAAATGGGGCTGAACAGCGTTCCATTACGAGCGGCCCGATCACAAATTTATTCTACTGGAACAGTGACAGCAACATTGCTGTGGTCAACATGCTGGAGCAAGGGAATGAAGTTTTTGCACAGTTAGACCTTGCTGCTGGGGAGCACATCAAGCTTAGAGACAACGGCGTGGTTTGGGCAGCGGTCAGCGACGCGGGTCAATTTATTTATCTAGACCATACGAATCAGTACTGGCGATCCGACGTGGTCGAAGATGCTTTAATTGCACCCTTGATTGCACAGGGCAGTGATAAGCGTTTTATCTTGGATGGTGAAACTCTCTACGGCGTTAACGAAGACTTCCAACTATGGAAATACAGCCTCGCGCATGATGAGTTCACACTGTTAAATTTCCTGCCAAAAAATATCGACTACTTAACTGATACTCGAGGTGATTTGCTATTGCTCACCTACGTCGTCGCAGCGAAGAAAGAAATTGTTGAACTTACCTTGGCTGAATAACAACCGAGGCAAGTTCTCACAAAGGACCGTATCTGTTAGGGAGAACCTGGCAATCTAGTTAGTCATCGTTTTGCATCCGTTCGTTTAACAGAATCATTTCCTTGGCAACCAAAGCTGCGGAAGGCAGAAACATGGTTGAGACGATACGCTGATCGATGATGACGTCACGTTTGTCGGCGATGGTTTCTTTATTCAGCGCGATCGCGCCATGTTTGTTTAACTGACTCTCGACTAAGAAAGGCAGCAAGGTGCCTTGTTTGGCCCAAGGTTTCGTCTTCTCGGTGGAGTCTGGAAAGGCCGCAATGCGTTTGCCTTTTACCAGGTATTCCCCTGTCGATAATTTCACATTCGCGAACCCGGCAGAGCCATGTCCGCCTGCTCCGAGGATGCCACCGGACTCATACAGTTGCGCGATCAGGTTTTGCACGCCTGCGTCGTGTGCCACGTCGAACACAGGGCCAGCGCCACCGCCAATATAGATTCCCCAGTAGTCGTCTACGTTGACTTGATCTGGTGCCAGGCTATTGTTTGCTTT
>JAUHZM010000254.1 GCA_030426005.1 Gammaproteobacteria bacterium | reverse complement strand
TGCTTCCTCACCGGCGATCTGATCTGGCGCGAAAAGCTGGAGGCCTACAGTCACGCTCGCCCCAGGGATCGCTTGAGCGCCGCCTTGCTCAAACGCCTCGATCGACGATTCACGGCCTATTTGGGGTACTGGCCCGAGCCCGGCGACGCGCTGATTCGGTTGATGAAGCAGCTCCAACCCCACGAACTTGAACCGGACCAAATCCCAGACGGCATCACGCTGAGCGCCATCGAAGCGCCGAGCGCGCGGCGCGTCTTTGAGCGCTTTATGGACTCATTGCTCAAGACGCCTGAAGCCTTTGAGATCCATATCAACGAAGTGCAACAACCTGACCCGCGCGTCCCCATCGGGCTCGTGGAGCACCTGTTGTGGCACTATGACGACACCCTGCGCCCCATCGCCAGCTACCCTCCACCATCAACGCAAGTCGCTGACGCGGTGCATGAGTTGGCGAGGCAGCCCTACGACATCACGCAGTGGATGGATCGTGGGGAGCACATCGCGCGGCGGCTGGGCGCCTCATCCATTGATGACCTGCTCGGCGTCATGGTTCACCCCACCGACCCACCACAACCACGCACCCCCATCGGCGAGCCGCTGACCGACCTCATCTTTCGCCGACAAAAGTGGCGACTCAACAGGCCAGTCGATACCAATATCTGGGTCATTCCACAACACACTGCCCTCTTGGCTTGGCGCGTACAGATCAGTACACTTATACACGACTTCAGCCGTGTCACTGGTGACGACAAACCCATGCGCAAAACCGGGTGGCACATACAACTGTTGCTTATTCTCGTCATTCAGGTAGTACCCAACCCATTTGCCAAACGTTGGTGAACCGGCACGGATATCCACCGCCACATCAAAAATCTCACCTTGCACTGTGCGTACTAACTTGCCCTGCCATTGTGGATACTGGTAGTGCAGACCTCGCAAGACACCCTTGGTGGACTTGGAATGGTTATCCTGAACAAATTCTGCCGGCAAGCCAAGTTCAATGGCGACATCACGGTTATAGGTTTCCATAAAAAAACCACGATCGTCACCAAATACTTTAGGCGTTACCAACAGGACACCGTCGAGTTCGGTTTGTTCTACTTTCATTATTGACTATCCGGAAATACGCAAAGGAGCGATTGTACCCTTTGCCGCCAGTGATGAGAACCGTTTCATCACTGTGAACCGTACGCGTGATTGAGCTTAGTTAGAACGGGTTGGGCCCGTCCAAGCGGTCGCCTAGCGAATCGATATATTCTTGCAACTTTGCCTCCGCCTGATCACCAAAGAATATCTTGCAGGCTTCTTTGAGTCCCGGCGCATGGACGATATCGCGGTTGCGTACCACTTGCGTTATCTTTGATCGCCGGCGCAGAAAATCTTCCAGCTTAGTGACCATTTCATAGCGTGCGGTGTGCTCGATCTCACAACGCAAGTACTCAGCGCTTTGCATCAAGCGCTCAGCCTGGCGTGGATTTTGCCGAATATCTTCCAGCAACTCCAAGGCATTACCACCGTAACGTCGCCAAAGTCGCTGCGTTAGCGGTTCTGACGAGCCTTCCACGGTGTAACTATCAAGATCCATAAGTCGCGCCCGGTGGTAGAACTCATCTTTAACCGAGTCATCATCTTCGCCGTACCACTTATAGTCCTCGAAAGGCAGCGCCACGCCCATCTCACCAACCAAGTCTGCAATTTCATTGCCAACGTTAATGCAATCAGTAGTCTTGCCCCCAAAAATACTGATGTGGCAGTCTGACGAATTGACATCTACGGCGTGTTTGCGCGACAACTTGACCCAATCTGCAACACCATCACCACCCTTTTGTGCCAACGGTCTAACGCCGCAGCGTTCAGCGATCACATCGTCCATTGTGATTGGTTCTCCGAAGTCCAACAGGCTATTGATATTCTCCAGCACGAATTCTCGGTCTTCGGCGGTGATCGTCACATCCGGGCTGGCTACCTGCGTATCGGTGGTTCCTATTGAGGTTTTGTTACCCATGGGAATAACAAAAAATAGGCGACCATCACTGGCAAAAAAGGCCAAAATTCGATTGCCTTTGGTCACTCGATCTATGATCAAGTGAATGCCCTTGGAGAATAAATGACGGTGCTCCGTGCGCTGACCGGTCAGCTGATTGTGATGATCGACATAAGGACCACACGCGTTGACCAAGACTTTGGAACGAATGGTAAAGGTGTCGCCAGAGAGTGTGTCCCGTGCCGTTACATGCCATAACCCATCTTTACGTTCAGCCCCAATTGATTCGACGTAGTTAGCGGCGATACAGCCGTAATCCATACTCCGGCGAATAAAATTAAATACAAACCGAGCGTCGTTATCGTAGAGGTAGGCGTCCGAATATTCGAATCCGCCTGCTGCGTTACTGGTATTAATCACCGGCTCGCGCTCTTCAATTTTGCGCGCGTTCATGTAGTCCGGAAACTGCGTGTAAAAACGCCCGATAATCCAGTAGAAAATAGTCCCCAGGTACACAAACCAGGACGGAAAACGAAAACCCTTGGCAATTGTGGTTAGAAAACGAATCTCTTTAACCGTCGACGGATAACTCTGCATCAAATGATTACGGCTCTTGCAGAGATTGTTAACGAGTAGGTACTCGTGCGACTCGAGATATTTGATCCCGCCCCAGGCTAGATTCGATGAATTCGAACTGGTCAATCCAGCAAAATCACCGCGATCAATCAACGCTACCGACGCGCCTTTGGCACTCAGTGAGGCCGCAGAGACTGCACCGTTAATGCCGCCACCCAAAACCAACACGTCAAATACTTTATCTGCGCGTTTCAGACGATCAATATTGCTGTTCCGTAAATCCATAAGCTGGGCGTGGTTAAATCAATGCAAACCTAGTATATACGGATTCTACTGGCCGGGGATCACACCAAGACGACAACCCGCCATGAATTTCACTCCTTCTGTATGCTGAGTTATCAAGCTATTTAGTCAAAGCAGGTCAAGTATGGTTTATCACTCAGACTTCTCGTTTCTGGAGTCTGTAGAATTCTTAGGATGTTACTATATTGATCCGTCCACAACGGTAAACTGGGAGTTTGTCCGGGCACACACCGATCGCTAAGACTTATCGCATCCAGAAAAGTATCGTTCTTAGTCATTAGTATCCAGTCAGAACTGTATATAGCCTGATCATCCACATCCTTATTCGTGACGCGAAATACCTTTTTGTCCAACTCCTTGGCGAACGCCACCACAATTGGTGTCAAGTCCAGATGGCGGTTTGACACATGCATAGCGAGAACCCCGTCCGGGCTTAAGTTCTGCCAATACAACAACAGCGCTTCCATCGTCAACAAATGCACCGGTATAGAGTCACCACTGAATGCATCCACGGCCAGCACATCAAACTGATACGGTTCGGCTTGGGCTACACGTTGTCGCAATGCGATTCGACCATCACCTAAGACTACTTCAGCAGACACACCCAATGCTCGAACGTCTGCCAAGTATGAGAAGTATTTCTCTTCCATTGCGATGACATTGGGATCAATTTCAAAAAACGTCATGTCGCCACAATCTTGGCACAGGCTGGCAATCGTTGCGGCACCCATGCCAAGTACGCCAACAGTGAGCCCCTTTTTAGCCACTGGAAAGTGGCGGATCGCAACGCCGACACCGCTCTCCGGGCCATAGTAGCTGGTCGCAGAAAACACCGGCGAATCATTTAAACGCATCTGGGACCCGTGGATGATGGCACCATTTTTTAGCAAACGAATATCGCGTACTTCAGTCGGATCTTTTTCATCGAACACCATTTCACTCACGGTCAAGACACCGTAAAAGCCACGCAACTGCTCAGTATTATCTTCTTTAGTATTTTCAATGTGCGCGTAAAGCATAAGACTTAATACAAAACACATTAATATCCAGCCGGTCTGTGCGGTTAAATCTAGCACTCGAGACCGGATCACCACGGTATCAAAAATACACAAACCCGCTAAAACCAACATCACTACCCAGGCAATTTCAAGTTCCCAATATCCGGAAAATATTTGTGGTGCAATCATAGCCACAAAAAAGCCACCGAGTGCGCCACCAAAGGAAATCGTCAAGTAATACTTAGTTAGAAAGTTAGGGTGCGGTTTTTTACGATACAACTCGCCATGACACACCATACAACCGACAAACAAAATCCCGGTATACGCCACAACTTGATACCAAAAACTGGCCGTACTACCGAGCAGTAAGGCAACTAAAGCAACACCTACCGAGACTAACAATAATGGAATCCAGATACGACGCTGGTACCAACCTGGTTTATCGAAACAGATAATGAATGAAATAAGGTAGAGTGATAATGGCAAAATCCACAGGAACGGCACCGAAGCGATGTCCTGAGTGATTTGGTTAGTTGTCGCCAGCAACAATACCGACGCCGTCGCAGCCAAGGCAATCCATAATAGAACATCGGAAACACGCGTTTCGGAATCGACTTCTGGCCCCTGCTGCGTGGCACTCGAAGTGCCTTCTACCTCACGTAAAGACCATAAGCACGCGAGGCAAACTAATAGATACGCGATAAACCCTGCGGACCA